>CALCFG010000068.1 GCA_937900565.1 uncultured Erysipelotrichaceae bacterium | reverse complement strand
CGTCGATTCATTCAAATGTTTGCTGACGTTGTAATGGAATTGAATAAATCACGTTTTGAACAATTCATTGATCGCCGTAAAGAAGCAAAAGGTGTGAAATTAGATACTGAATTGGATGTGGATGATTTAAAAGGCTTAGTTGAAGATTTTAAAACTTTTTATCAACATGAATTAAATCAACCGTTCCCACAAGACCCAAAGGAACAATTAATTGCTGCGGTTAAAGCAGTATTTAGATCTTGGGAAAATCCTCGGGCTATTTTCTATCGTAAAATGAATGATATTCCAAGTAGTTGGGGAACTGCTGTTAATGTCCAAATGATGGTGTTTGGTAATATGGGTGAAACCAGTGGTACTGGGGTTGCCTTTACACGTAACCCTGCAACGGGTGAAAAAGCATTATTCGGTGAATTTTTGATGAATGCTCAAGGCGAAGATGTAGTAGCTGGGGTAAGAACGCCACAATCTATTGATCATTTAAAAGAAGTGATGCCTCAATGTTATGACCAATTTGTTAGTATTTGTGATAAATTAGAACATCATTATCATGACATGCAAGATATGGAATTTACTATTGAAGAGGGTAAATTATATATGTTGCAAACACGTAATGGAAAACGAACTGCAGCTGCAGCTTTAAAAATTGCTTGTGACTTAGTGGATGAAGGTTTAATTACAACTGATCAAGCTTTAATGATGGTCGATCCAAAACAATTGGACGCATTGTTGCATCCTCAATTTGATGCTCAAGAATTGAAAAATGCAACGGTATTAACGCATGGTTTAGCTGCGTCTCCTGGAGCGGCAACTGGTGAAGTTTGTTTTACTGCCGAAGAAGCCATTAAGCGTGCTAACAGTGGTCATAAAGTAATTTTGGTTCGGTTAGAAACATCGCCAGAAGATATTGAAGGTATGCACGTTGCACAAGGTATATTAACTGTTCGTGGAGGAATGACCAGTCATGCGGCAGTTGTTGCGCGTGGAATGGGTACATGTTGTGTATCTGGTTGTGGTGATATTACAATTAATGAAGAAGCGTTAACTTTCACAGTTAATGGTCAAACATTTAATGATGGTGATCATATTTCTTTGGATGGTTCAACAGGTAATGTTTATGGTATTGCTATTAAAACGGTACCAGCAACGATTAGTGGTGATTTCCAACGTTTTATGAGTTGGGCTGATGCACGTCGTACTTTGCAAGTTAGGACAAACGCAGATACACCAAAAGATGCAGCTCAAGCAGTACAATTTGGCGCTCAAGGTATTGGATTAATTCGTACAGAGCATATGTTCTTTGAAGGCGAACGAATTAAAGCTGTGCGTGAAATGATTGTTAGTAAGTCATTAGCACAACGTCAAAAAGCATTGGCAAAATTATTACCGATGCAACAAGGTGACTTTGAAGCCATTTACGAAGTCATGCAAGGCTTGCCAGTAACAGTTCGTTATTTAGATCCACCTTTGCATGAATTCCTACCGACGAGTAGCTATGATATTGATCAATTGGCTAAAGATATGGGAATTACAAGCAATGAATTACGCAATGTAATTACATCATTGCATGAATTTAATCCTATGATGGGTCATCGTGGTTGCCGTTTAGCTGTAACTTATCCTGAAATTGCACAAATGCAAACAGAAGCAGTTATTCAAGCTGCAATTAATGTAAATAAACGTCATCCTGAGTACCATATTGTTCCTGAAATTATGATTCCGTTAGTTGGTGAAGTGAACGAATTAAAATTTGTTAAAGATGTTGTAGTGAAAATAGCTGAAGAAGTAATCGCACGCAATAATGTCACATTGGATTATAAGATTGGTACAATGATTGAAATTCCAAGAGCTGCTTTATTAGCGGATGAAATTGCGCAAGAAGCAGAATTCTTCTCATTCGGTACTAATGATTTAACGCAAATGACTTTTGGATTCTCTCGTGATGATGCGGGTAATTTCTTAAAAGATTACTATGACCGTAAGATTTATGAATCCGATCCATTTGCTCACTTAGATCAAAAAGGCGTTGGTAAATTAGTTGCAATGGCAGCTAAGTTAGGCCGTGAAACACGTCCAAATATTAAATTAGGTATCTGTGGTGAACATGGTGGTGACCCTGCAAGTATTGAATTCTGCCATAAAGTCGGCTTGAATTATGTTTCTTGCTCACCTTATCGAGTTCCAATTGCTCGTTTAGCAGCCGCTCAAGCAGCTATTAAAAATGAAATGAAATAATTAAAATAAGTTGTTGCGAGTTAAATCGTAACAACTTTTTCTATTTGTGTATGCAATATTGATAACATTAAGTCAGAATCGATAACATTATCAAATTGTAAGCAAAGGGTATATGATTGTGGAACAACTTTTTATTGATGATTTGCATAAATAATCCAAATATATTTCCTAATACTTTAAAATAATGAATGAATTTTCATTAATAGTAAACATTGATGTTTTCTTTCATATCAATCCATTAGACAATGAACACAATAATTGAAAGAGCGGGAAGACTTATGCATAAAATTGTTTATGATAATATGGAAAATTGAAAACTTAAAGACAATGGGTTATTCTTTGCGATAAACAATAAATTTCAATAGCAAT
>CALCFG010000067.1 GCA_937900565.1 uncultured Erysipelotrichaceae bacterium | reverse complement strand
GTACGGTTCAATGGGAGGGGCAATAAATCATTGTGTTTATTCCTCTACCCTATTCATCAAGACGGTAAAGTTTACTATATTTGTCTGTTAGATAATCTATATAATACTTCGGATTAAATGTTTCTCCAGTGGCTTTAAGTAAGATTTCATTCATGTTCATGGTTGCACCACAATATTGAATGTTATCTTTTAACCAATTGATAATTCGTTCAAATTGATTATTTGCTAAGCACACATTGACATCGATTTGTTGATGCATTGTGTGCATAATTTGTGCTGCAACCGCACTACCCAAAGCATAAGTTGGAAAATAGCCAAAAGAACCATCCGACCAATGCACATCTTGTAAAATACCATGCGTATCGCTATCAACTTCCACACCTAAGTATTTTCGATAATAATCATTCCACACTTTATTTAAAGGTTCATCTTTAAATTGCCCATGCATTAATGCTTTTTCCATTTCATATCGAATAAGTATATGAATTGGATACGTTAATTCATCTGCTTCGGTACGTATTAAAGAAGGTATACTTGCATTAATGGCACGAATGAATTGCTCAAAGGTAACTTCATTAAATTCTGACGCAATTTCTTGTAACTTGGTATAGTTTTCGGCCCAAAAAGAATCACTCCTACCTAACATATTTTCAAATAGACGGGATTGTGATTCATGCATACCACTGCTTACATATTTCAGAATCGTTCCATCAAATTCAGGATTCATGTTACGTTCATATGTTGCATGCCCGATTTCATGAATAATACTAAACAATGCAGAACTTATATCATGGGTATCATAGGCGGTTGTCACCCTTACATCACCATGGCATAATCCATTAGTAAATGGATGCATACTTACTCCCATTAGACCCCATGAAGCATCAAAATGTAAATAAGACTTCATCAATTCCATCAATTTTTCTTGCTTTTCAACCGCTACATAATGATTCAATACACTGCGATCGACGCGATAATTCACTGCACTAATTTTTTGAATGATTGGCACCAATTCTTTTTGAACCAAATCAAAAAATTCATCGTATTGTTTTTGATCCATGCCTGGTTCATAAACATCCAAATAATAATCGTATGGATCTTGACATGGATTAATATAATGTGCAAAGCGTAAACGATATTCAATCATTTTCCGTAAATGCGGTTCATAAGATGCGTAATCATTATTTTCTTTCGATAATTCCCATTGTTGTTGGGATTGGCTACTTGCTAAATTAAACGCATTGTATTCATCTTGTGGAATCTTTTGCATTTCCAATACATCTTTAGCATACAATTTTGCTTTTTTCTTTGTTAACTCATCGGTATCGTTACTTTCCAATATTACTTTTAATACTTCCGCAATCTTTTCATCAGTAACGATTGTATAATAGGCGCTATTAATTATATTTAATCGTTGATTGCGGTAATCATTACCTTGTTTTGGTGCTCCCGTTAATTGATCATAACCACATATACTTAACACCATTTCATAAGCGCTTTTCCTTAATTCCCAATCACTAAGATAATTCATTGCTTCATTTAAATTCATGTGTAATCTCCCTTCGCTAGCTACCATTGTACGCTAAAACAAAAGGAAGTGCGAATACACTCCCTTCTCATTTATGTAAATATCAAATACTATTTTACAATTGTACCACGTGCGCTACCAACAACGCCTGCAGCATTACCTTCATCTGTATCAATGTGCATTGCTAACGCGTAACTGTTGGATACTCGAACCACTGTATCTTTGTAGACAACACTACGTCCATCCGTATTGATTTCAACGCCAACAATTTCACCGTTGGATACACCAAATTCTGCAGCATCTGCTTCAGTCATATGTATATGACGTTTAGCTGCAATAACACCGCAAGGTAATTCAACTTCACCCGCTGGACCAACCAAAGTACAACCCATTGTACCTTCAATATCACCGCTTTCACGAACCATTGCAGTTAAACCTAAACTACGTGCATCAGTTAAAGAAATTTCAACTTGGCTTGCTTTACGTGTAGGGCCTAAGATAGAAGCTTTCATTTCACCTTTAGGACCTTTAATCGTTACTTTTTCACCACTCGCAAATTGACCAGGTTGGCTTAACATTTTTTTAACAGTTAATTCATACCCTTCACCAAATAATTTGTGTAAGTCTTCATCAGTGACATGCACGTGACGTGCACTGATTTCAACAATAAAATCTTTTGCCATTACATTACCTCTTTCTTTACCATTACATTTTACTCTAATTAATTCTTTTTGACCGACAATTTGTTACATTCTCTAAATATTTAATAAATCCTTACCAAAAGCCAACATGTTTTCGCTGCTGGCAAAGATGACATAGCTGCCTTCCGTAGTAAAAAAGTTAGGAATAACGGATACTCCACCAGCCTGCTTTAAAATAATATTTGCCGCAGCGTAATCCCATACTTTAACTTTCGAGCTTAAATACAGTTGTGTATCCCCTTTAGCAATTCCCATCATCGATAAAGTACAACAATGCGTCGCTTTTACTTGTCTTACTTGAGTAACAACTGGTACTAAATCCACATTCATTGATTGCCGAAAACCATAAACGCTGCCAAGCGTCATATCAATGACAGCTTTATCTTTTGGATTATCGCTTACGTGCAGTATTTTTCCATTTAAATAAGCATTATCCCCATCTTTAGCCCAATAAAGTTGTTCAGCCATCACATCATAAACAAAACCAAATACAGGACAATAATGTGCATAATAAGCAATCGATATTGTAAAGTCTTTGTGTTTCGTTACAAAGTTACTCGTACCATCAATCGGATCAACAATCCACATTGAATCGCTAAAATCAAAGCCATTCTCTTCCCCAACAATTGAATCATTTGGGTAAGCATTTGCGATTGCTTCACGAATTAAAGCTTCCACTCCTTGATCAACATTAGTCACCAAGTCATTGATTGACGACTTAGTATCCACATTAAAATCAGGGTGCAATAAGATATATTCTTTGGCAGTTTCCATTAGTTGTCGACAAAATTCAAAACGTTCCATCTTTATTCCTCTTATTTACTGTACTTAGTTTCAAATAATTGGGTATCATTAAAATATTCTTCCAATATAACGAGTTCCCATCTTCTTCACAAATGTATGGGACGACGCACCCAATTTTTTCTTTTAAAAACTCTTTTCCATTTTTCATGACAAACCCATACTTTACCATTTGTGACATTTCTAAATCATTCATAGCACCCCCAAATGCCATTACTTCATCTTTTTTATGCCCCATAAATCCATTAATTGATGCAAAGCATGTGCTTTATTGATTCCAACACCAACCAAATCTATATCCCCATGGCCACTCATAAAAAACGTAAGTCCTTACCAACAATTGTTTCCAATTGTTGGGCAATATTTTCTGTATATTTTTCATTGGTCACTATGGATAGCTTAATGATAGCATCATCAATGGAACTAAAATCATTTACTTTTTTAATGCGTGGGAAATAGTTTTGGTAAAATTCGATATCTTCTTGATTTGTTGTATTGGGAGTATAAGAATTTTTAACCCATTGACCAATACAAATTCTATGGCACCCATTAGCATAACAGTATTAATGGCAGATAACCATACACATCTATCAATTTCAATGGCAAATAATTCCTTAGATTGGTGAATAATTAATGCACCATTTTCTACAACGAAACTCATTTGTTCTGGATTGTCAAAAAATGAAATGAATCATAGGTCCCTTTCCTTTCTTAGCTTTTACTCTAAAGAAATTATATCAAGCAAAAATAAGACTTCTAAAATAATTTTGCTATAATAAAGCAATGAAAAAATATTTTAATTATACGCAAAGTGCGCTTAAAAAGATTTTAATTATATCTTCACTTATTATTATTATTGGCTGCTTGGGTTATTCATTTATCAATCCACCCTTTATCCTATCTTTTGCTAACAGTACCTTTATTATTGGTGTAGTATTAGTTTGCCTTTCACTAATTAATGGATTTCGCAATGACCATAAACTTTTTAAAGCATATACAAAGGAAGTTGCCAGTGGAAATGATATGAGTATTGATCAATATAAAAAAGAAAACGTAAATCCTACTTTATCTGTGTTTTCTTCCATAAGTATTATTATTCTATTCATTGGAATTATTGTCTCACTAATTGCCTAATAAAAAAGCAGATGCTTTGTGTTAACACATAAGTATCTGCTTTTTTAAACCTATTTAACAATTTTACGATAGTGTTCCATTTCTTCATTATTCGCCCAAATAAAGTGACCCGGTTTGATTTCGTTCCAAGTTGGTTTATCTTGATCATAATGATGTTCATCTGGATTATACGGTTTAACCACTTTCGCTTTTTCAATACGAGGATCTGGCATTGGAATAGAACTTAATAAACTTTGCGTATACGGATGCAATGGGTTTAAGAACAATTCTTCAGTTGGTGCCAATTCAACGATACGACCTAAGTGAATTACCCCAATACGATCTGAAATAAAACGAACAACGGATAAGTCATGGGCAATGAATAATAACGTTAAGTCACGTGTGCGTTGGAATTCTTTTAATAAATTCAACACTTGCGCACGAATGGAGACATCCAACGCAGAAATTGGTTCATCAGCAATTAATAAACTTGGCTCCATTACCATAGCTCTGGCAATTCCAATACGTTGACGTTGACCACCTGAGAATTCATGTGGATAACGAGAAATGTGTTCCTCCAATAAACCAACACTTTTGATTGCATCCAATACTTTTCGACGACGATCTTCTTCATTTTCGTACATATGGAAGTTAGATAAGCCTTCAGAAACAATGTAGTCAATCGTTGCCCGTTCATTCAATGATGCAGCAGGATCTTGGAACACCATTTGGATATTTTGAATAACCCATTTTTGTGTTTCCTTATCGATTGGACCATTGATCTTTTTACCTTTGAAAATAATTTCCCCATTACTTGTAGGATTAATACGTATAATCGCACGACCAATGGTTGTTTTACCAGAACCCGATTCACCTACCAATGAGAAAGTTTCACCTTTATAGATATCAAAACTTGCATCTTTGACAGCTACGAAATCACGTTTTCCAGTTTTAAATGTAATTTCCAAGTCTTTTACTTCTAATATTTTTTCTCTACTTTCACTCATTGTTATCTCCTTGATTTACCATTAACTTAATTCGTTCATGTAAATTTTGTATAGCTTTTGGTGGTTCGACTTTTGGTGCACGAGGGTCCATTAACCAAGTTTTCGCATAATGGGTAGGACTAATTTGGAACATAGGTGGTTCCTCAATAAAATCAATTTCCATTGCATAATCACTACGCAATGCAAATGCATCACCTTTAATTTCTTCAAATAAACTTGGCGGAGTTCCATGAATTGAATATAATTCTTCACCTTTTGTACCCAATTGTGGTAAAGAGGCCAATAGTCCCCAAGTATATGGATGTCGTGGTGAGTAGAAAATTTCTTCAACCGTACCATATTCAATAATTTGTCCCGCATACATTACCGCAACCAAATCAGCAACGTTAGCAACAACACCTAAGTCATGGGTGATATAAATCGTTGTAAATCCATATTCTTTACTTAAGTCTTTAATTAAGGCAATAATTTGTGCTTGGATTGTAACGTCCAATGCAGTTGTTGGTTCATCACAAATTAAAATGCGTGGTCGACAAGCCAATGCAATAGCAATAACGATACGTTGACGCATTCCACCAGAATATTGGAATGGGTATTCATTGTAACGTTGTGCAGCATTGTAAATACCTACACGTTCCATTAATTCAATGGCCAATTGTTTTGCTTCTTCTTTGGATTTTCCTTGGTGTTTAATAATAACTTCACTAATTTGACTACCAATGGTTTTAACTGGATCCAATGATGTCATAGGATCTTGGAATACAGTGGCAATTTTTTTACCACGAATGCCCTCCCATTGCTTATCTTTTTTAAGTTTTGTTAAATCCTGACCTTCAAAGATAATGCTGCCTTTACTAATTTCACCATTGACTTCTAACATTCCAGTAAACGTTTTTGTAAATACAGATTTACCTGAACCAGATTCACCAACAATGGCAACTGTTTTACCTTCTTCAAAGTCCATGCTAATGCCACGAATTGCAGTTAAAACACGGTCTCTGACTTTAAATTTCACTTCGAGGTCATGTACTTCTAAAATAATATTCTTTTCCATAAATAACCTCCTAAATCATATGGGTTCTCGGATCTGATGCATCCGCTAATGTTTGACCCACAATATATAATGAAACTGAAATTAAAGCTGAAATAGCAACTGGTATCCAGAATAAATACGGTGCACTTTGCATATAAGCACTATATTTTTGGACCATTCTACCCAAAGATGCAGTATCTTCACCTAAACCAACACCAACAAAAGACAAGAATACTTCATATGAAATAAAGCTAGGAATATCGCGTGAGATACTTGTCATAATAACAGAAATCAAATATGGGAAAATATTATGCTTAATAATTTTACTCGTTGGTGTTCCTAAACAACGTGATGCTAAGTTGTACTCACGATCACGTATAATCATAACTTGTACACGAATAAAATATGCTGTATATAACCATTGTGTAATCGTTAATGCAAAAATCATTTGTTGCGGTCCATGACCTAATGTATACATCAATACCATTACTAATAATAAGTAAGGAACGTTAGCCACAACATTATAGATTTCAATCATGATTTTATCCATTTTTTTGCTGAAACCCCAAAACATTCCAACAACAACACCAATACCAGTTGAAATTGCTGTAGCTAATAATGCGATAGTTAATGAATTTCGTGTACCGGCCCAAACGGCATCAAATAGAGAGTTTCCGACATCATCAGTGCCAAAAATAAATTGAGCACTTGGTCTTAAGAATTTCATCGCACGATTGTTAATATTTGGAGTATTCATTGGATTATACCCACTAATCATCGGTTGAACAATGGACATAATTAAAACAAACGCCACAATAATTAACATCGTAATGGCTAACTTACTGGAGAAAAATTTACGAAAAACACTTTTCCAATAAGAGTATTGAGGCGCAGCAATATGTTCACTGGCTTTTTCATCTAATTTAACAAAGACAAATTTATTTTCGCTCATATTACTTACCTCCTTTATCACTTAATTTAATGCGCGGATCAACAACAGTCATTAATAAGTCACCAGCCAATACCGCAAACACTGAGAATGAAGTAAAAATAAATGTTAGCGTGATAACCATTGTATTATTTAATTGGTTAATCGCATCCGGTAACATTTTACCCATACCAGGTATAGCAAATACTGATTCAGTAATTACAGAACCACTTAAGCACGCAACAATTGACATTGGAATACCGTTGACAATCGGAATAATCGCATTTTTCAAAATATGGCGATTAAAGATTTCTGATTCACTTAACCCTTTAGCTTTCGCAAATTTTACATAGTCACTGTTTGCTTGGTCAATCATATAACGACGTGTCCACATCATTAATGATGTAGTATTTAATAAAGTCAAAACCAAAATAGGCATAATATAACTTCTTACATCGGCGAAACCTAAAGTTGGGAATTTATCAGGTAAAGACAAACCACTTCCAATTGCTCGCATAAAGAAAATGAATGCTAGAGAAGGAACTGAGCTTAAGAAGTTAATGTAAGCAATACCAATTTTATCCCCAAGTTTACCTTTCTTACGTGCCATGTAAACACCTGCTGGGATAGAAATTAAATAAGCAAAGACAAGAGATAACAATCCAAATAACAATGATGTGCTAACCATGGATGGAGACTCATAATTCGAACTACAATTCGCATAATTATCGCTAAACTTAGCTGTATCCATATGGTCTAAGGTACTGCTTGATTTATAACGACAACTAGATTGCAATAATGCGCTATTTTGTGTTACACCTGTTGGGAATGTTTGTTCAATTTGTTTTTGAGCACCTTGTCCTTGCATAATCAAATCGAAAGTATCCACACCAACTTTAGTAGGATATGAAGTTCCAAATTTAAATTTCAAGAAATTTTGGTGAACAAACGGGAAAGAACTATTGAAGTACAACTGATATTTGTATTCACAACCACTACACATGATACCAAAGTTGCCTGCGTTATCACTACCAAAATAATATTTACGTTGTAACTCGGGATTGGCCTCATCTTGAACTTTATTCAAATGGTCAATTTGGAAAAATTGTCCATAGAAATGACCTACTAGTTCAAATACTGTAAATTCATGAATAGCGTACGCTTGACCACTTTCAAAATAGTTAATCGTATAACCGTCGTTTTCATACTTTTCAGCAATTTCTAAAAACTCCTTACTACCATTAACTTTACACATGTTTGGATTATCACTATCTTTACACATTTGTGCCTGAGTCACAAAATTTAAATATCCCAATTCATCCAATTTAGAATTGACATACGTTGTACGAACATCTCCCTTCATTTTTTGAATGGAAGTATCCAACTTGAATATTTGTTCTCTTGGAATCAATGTATAAAGCATAATGATAACGATCGTAACAACCGCAACAATTGCCAGTATGCATCGTGCAACACGACCTAAAATATAATTTTTCATACTATACTCCTAATCTTTATACCTTATCTTCATTGAAGAAATAAAAATATACTAATCCATACCATATGTCATGAAGTTATATGGATTAATGGTATCTATTTTACCTTAAAAATCCCATAATAATCCATAAAAATCCATTACATAACGTCAAACAAGGGGTTAGATGCCGTTAGGGCATCAACCCCTTATTGACCATAACTTGTAGTTTCTTACTAACCAGCTAAACGTGCATTTCTAGCTTCGCGAGCTGCTTCGTATTGTTCAACAGTAACAATATCGTCTTGTAATTGTAAGAATTTGTATTTGTATTCACTAATTCCTGTATGAGAATCTGGACGAGTGAAAGGAACTTCTTTCTTAACACCAAAGCTACGAGTTTGTTGACTTGTTGGAACGAAAATTGCATGTTCAATTAAGTAAGAATCAGCTTTTGCAAATGCTTCATAACGCGCATCCAAATCATCAGTGATTGCATCTGCTGCACGGTATAATTCTTCATATTCCATTAAACCGATTTGTTCTTTAATTGCTTCATCAACAACATTACCATCTTTATCAATTGTTCCTAATCCAATTGAAGTCATATAGTAACCAGTTGTTGGAGAATAGATATCAACGTATGATTTAGGATCGTTGTAGTCTGGAGACCAACCAGTAAATGTTGAAATATCATAGTCATCAGCATATGGATCAGTATTGTAGTAACAAATGTTTTGTACTGTATCTTCATCTTCCATTACCAAGTTAATGATAATTTGTCCATTAGTATTTGTTTCAACTGAGTTTTTCATGGATTGTGATTGTTTAACAAGTTTATCGCTTGTTTTAATAACCATCATATCCAATGTTACTGGTAAACTTACCCCTGCTTCAACCGCAGCATCTAAGTAACCTTGTACTTCATCTGGTGCATAGAATGCATCCACACCATCACTTAAGTCACGTGTTTCACCTGTCGTTTCGTTATAAACTTTTTCAACAAGGTCTCCATAACTTGTACCATCGCTCATTTTTACAACTTCTGGATAGTTGTTGATATTACGTAATGTTGCTTTGGCTACATCAGTTGGTGCAGCAATTTCTAAGTAAGCTTGTTTGTCATAAGCAGCACGTAATGCTTTACGGAAATCTTCATTCAAGATTGCTTTACGTGTATTTTCTTTATCTGCTTCGTCTGCATGTCCTGTATAGTTGTATACTTGACGGTTATAGTTAAACACAACACCAAATGCAGATGCGTTAGGTTCAGCAGCTACAGCGTAATCCGCATATTTTTCAGCATATGCAGCATAATCTTCCCAACCTGGGTTTAAAGCAGCCGCAGAATATGTACCTTCTTCGAAACCTTTCATAACTGAATAAGGATCACTACCATCATCATAAATACGAGTAACAGTATCTAAATATACATGTTCAGCATCCCAATAACTTTGGTTTTTAGTTAATACAGTTTGTGATTTAACATCATAAACACTTAACAAGAATCCACCATTGTAAAGAATTGAATCAGGGTTTGCTGTACCATATTCACAAGTTGCTTTATCTGGTGCACCTAATTTACAACCAACACCTTTAGATTCCAAGAATGTACGATTAACTGGATATAATACAGCGTAAGTTGTCATTGAATCGAAGTAAGGTGTCGGCGCAGCTAATGTATATTCTAATGTGTAATCATCAACTGCTTTTACACCAACGTTTGCCCAAGCTTCGTCTGACTTATCAGATTCACAATATTCTAAATAACCTTCAACAACACCTTGTAATAACCACGCAGTTGCACTGTCGAAATCAGCACCGTGACGTAAACCATCAACAAAGTCTTGTGCAGTTAATTCAGCATATTCTTCACCAGTATTAGTAACCCATTTAACACCTTTACGGATAGTAAATGTCCATACTGATTTATCTTCATTTGAAGTCCAACTTTCAGCCAATGCACCAACCAAGTTTCCATCTGGATCTCTTTCTAACAAACCATCAACAAAGTTTGCATTCAATTCATGGTCAGTTGCCAATGCTGTTACAACATAGTCTAAAGTTTGAACTTCACGACTTGTTGCTTCGACCAAATCCTTTGGTCCTGTATAATTGCTTACACCATCTACAGCGCCTGTTGTACCAGTAGTACCAGCAGTTGTGGATGGAGTATTGTTATTACTTCCGCAACCAGCAACGCCAGCAGCTAATAATAACGCCATAGTAGAAGTTAATAATTTCTTCATATTTTTCCTCCCCGCATTAGTTAATTAATGCATGACAGTAATTTATTACATTTCAAAATCTAATTCAAGAAAAAATATCGGCTTTTTTTCATGAATTTTCGCAAATTATGAAAATATTTTCATAATTTAATTATTTCACATCAAAAGCAAAAATAACCCATTATGTAAAGCTAATTATTATAAAAAATATTGCAGTTTACATTCAATTTTCACATAAAATAACCTTATTTAAATAAAACGATGCATTACCACGTATTAACCATGGGACACATCGTTTTATTTATTGACTATGAGTTTTCTTCAATAATTTCCATATTCGTTTGCCATTTATCTTCTAAATGAACAATCTCATTATGTTTGTCATCAATTCTTTCATCCAATGCCTGCATTTTACTTGCATCTTGATAATATTCCGGTTCATAACGAAGTTCTCGTAATTGTTCCAATTCTTCATTAGCAATTTCGAGTTGTTCTTCAATTTTTTTAATTTCCCGTTCGATATTAATTAAAATGATGCGTGGTTTTTCTTCGACTTTCTTGGTTTCTTCTTTTTCTTTTGTATTTTTACTGTTACCTGGATTAATTGCAAATTTTTCAACTAATGTAACACTACCATTTTCTATTGAAGCAATGGTTGTGGCAATCTTTTCAATAAAATAACGGTCATGGGAAACAAATAGGATGGTTCCTGAATAATTCATTAAACATTCTTCCAATGTTTCCTTACCTACAATATCTAGATGGTTGGTTGGTTCATCCAAAATTAGAAAGTTACCTTTTTCAAGCATTAGTTTAGCTAAGGCAAGCCTTACTTTTTCTCCGCCTGAACAAGAACTAACTGATTTAAAAACATCATCCGCACTGAAAAGAAAACGTCCCAATACTGTACGTATTTCTGTTTGGCTCATCATCGGATAATCATCCCATAACTCATCCAATACCGTTTTATTACTTGATAATTGGGCATTGGCTTGATCAAAATAGCCAATATCGATTTGATGCCCTAAAAGAAATGAACCACTTAACGGTTCTAGTTTTCCAATTAAGGTTTTAAGAAAAGTAGATTTTCCACATCCATTAGGACCAATAAGTGCAATACGCTGCCCTTTTAAAATATTAGTTGACCATGTGAATAATGGTTGATCATACCCTACCGTTAATTCATCTATTTCAACAACCGTTTTACCACCTTGACGCGCACAGCTAAATTCAGCCTTGAATTGTTTATCATCACTTTTGCGTGGATCTTCAATTCGATCTAAACGGTCTAAATATTTAATTTTGCTTTGTGCAAACGCCGCCTTAGTTGCTTTATAACGGAATTTTTCAATTAATGCTTCCAAACGTTGTATTTCTTTTTGTTGAATGGCATAGCGTTTACTTTGCAATTCAAAGTTTTTCTTCTTTTGCTCAACAAAGCTAGTGTAATTGCCTTTATAACAAGTGAGTTGAGCGTATTCGATTTCATAGACTTGATCAACGATACGATCTAAAAACATCCGGTCATGACTCACTAATACTAACGCTTTATCATATTTTTTTAAATAGCCTTCCAACCATTGAATTGTTGGCAAATCCAGATGATTGGTAGGTTCGTCTAAAAACAAAAGATCAGGTTTACTTAATAATAATTTAGCAAAACCAATACGCGTTTTTTGACCACCTGAAAAAGTATTGATGCTTCGATTTAAATCAGCCTCAGTAAAACCAAATTGTGTTAATACGTTCATCATTTCACTGTGAATAGTATAACCACCTAAATTTTCAAATTCATTGGTTAACCGTTCCAATGTAGCATAAGCTTTTTCACTGGTATCATAGCTTAGGGCATGTTGTGCTGCCTCCAATTGTGCTTGCAATTGATAAATTGGCGCAAACACTTCATCCATAATTTCTTGAATGGTAGCTGCTTCATTTTCAAATACCACTTGACTTAACATTCCAATGGTACTCGTGCGTGTTTTACTGATGGTTCCACTATCCAAATTTAATTCACCCATTAAACATTTGATCAATGTTGTTTTACCGCACCCATTACGACCAACTAAAGCGATTTTATCTTTCTCATTAATCGTAAATGTAACATTTTCAAAGACTTCTTGACTGCCAAATGATTTACTGGCATTACTTACCGATAAAATCATAATTACAAACGAATATCCTTGGTATGTTTTGGAATACGATCTTTTTCTTTAGGTAGGGTCATATAACTTGGAGCAATGGCCGTACATAAAAATTCATGTGGGTGGGCAGCAATAGGTAATTGCGTATCCTCAAATGGGACATATTGAACTGGAAAAATATCATCGTATTTAAAAATAAATGGCTTTAACGGCGATTTGTATAGCCATGTTAAATCAAACCCAACATATTTACTTTGTTGGTTGGCTTTGCCATAATTACGCGCATGATTCATAAACGCCTTTTTAAAAGGCTTTGGATTAACCCCCATTAATTCACCAACTTCAATAAAAGGTGCATAAGCATACATTGCCAAACGGTTCAATAAATCATTGGTTTTATTTTCGTTTACGTAATCATAAACAAATACATCAACAAATAAACCGTTATTTTCTTTTATTGGATTCGGTAATAATACATTGACTTCTTCAATGTACGTATCTTTTTTTCGAATTTTCATACCCGGAATTAACACATTATATCTTGAATCAATATCAAAACTATGAATGGCATACTGTCCCAATTCTTGCAAGGCAATCTTTTCAAATCGTTCAAAGTCTTCCCGCATCATGGCAATGTCAGCATCATCATCCCAAGGAATGAATCCTTGATGGCGCACTGCGCCCAAAGCACTTCCCCCATTTAACCAATAAGGGATATTATGTTTGCGACAGACTTTGTCGATATCTTTTAAAATGCCTAAAAGGACATCGTGGATGTCCTTTAAAGTTATCGTGTTTCCTGACGCATCTTGTTTAATAATGTAATCACTATCACGTTTCATAATTCTTATTTTAAATTAGAAGTTTAAATTTCGCGGTGTACGTGGGAAAGGAATAACATCCCGGATATTTTCCATACCGGTAATGTACATTAGAAAGCGTTCAAATCCTAGGCCAAATCCTGCGTGCTTACACCCTCCAAAACGACGCAAATCTAAATACCATTGCAATCCTTCTGGATTCATATTTCTCTCTTCCATTACTTTCATTAACACATCCAAGCGCTCTTCACGTTGGCTACCACCAACAAGTTCTCCAACACCTGGCACTAATAAGTCACATGCTGCCACTGTTTTTTGATCATCATTGACACGCATATAGAATGCTTTCATTTCCTTTGGATAATCAGTAATAAACACAGGGCCCTTAACTACTTTTTCACATAAATAACGTTCATGTTCTGTTGCTAAATCCATACCCCAATAAATATCACTGTTTTCAAATTTAACATCTGCCTGTTTCAATAACTCCACTGCTTGGGTATATGGTAAACGTTTAAAATCAGAGTTTTTAACATGTTCTAACCGTTCTTTCAATCCCTTGTCAATAAAACTATTGAAGAAATCCAACTCAAGTGGGCAATTATCTTGCACATATTGAATGCAATATTGCACCATATCTTGGATCAAGTCCATGTTATCTTCCAAATCCGCAAACGCAATTTCTGGTTCAATCATCCAGAATTCATTAGCATGCGTTGTGGTATTGCTATTTTCAGCTCTAAATGTTGGTCCAAACGTATACACATCACGGAATGCTAACGCATAACTTTCCGCATGCAATTGTCCAGATACGGTCAAAGCTGCATGTTTCCCAAAGAAGTCTTCATCATAATTGCCATCATCCCGTGTAGTGACTGTAAATACTTCCCCTGCACCTTCGGCATCATTACCGGTAATAATTGGTGTATGCACATAAATAAATCCTTGATTTTGGAAAAATTCATGGATTGCCATGCTTAAAGTCGAACGCACTCTAAATACTGCTTGAAAAGTATTGGTACGTGGTCTTAAATGGCTCGCAAATACTCAAAGCTATGGCGTTTCTTTTGCAACGGATACGTATTATCACATGTACCTTCAATTTCAACACTGGTTAATACCAATTCAAATGGTTGCTTATTTTCTGGTGTCAACTTATAAGTACCCGTAACCGTTAATGCAGCACCTGTTAATAATTTACTTACAGTTTCAAAGTTTGCTAATTTATTGTCATAAATACATTGAACATTACGGAAATATGTTCCATCATTTAATTCAATAAAACCAAAGGTTCCATTAAAACGGTTTGTACGAACCCATCCTTGTAAGCTCACATATTCCAATTGTTCAGCCATAGCTGTTCCAATGGCTTCATAACATTCACGACTCGTTAAGTAATCTAACATATCATTCCCCTTCATTACATCTATTTTAAAGAGTTTACACTCAAAACGATTTCTTGTATAGATGAAACTACATCCACATTTTTAACAGTCACATTACTTGGGGTAGAAAAGTGTTCTTGTGTGAAGTTAACAAACCCTTTAATACCAAGGTCAACCAATTGATCGACTGTCGATTGAATGTTATTGGTTATGCATAAAATAGCAATCCGACATCCTTGTGGTAATTTATCTTTAATGTCTTTAATGTCATAAACTGGAATGGCAACTTGTTGTAATGTAGCTGGTTTTTGATCAAAAGCACACACAATTTCACCAACAACATTCGCCCATTTATTATAATTCAATAAGGCTCTGCCTAAGTTACCACAACCAATCAAAATAATTTTCTCATTATAATTCACACCAAGTTCATTACTAAAAATTTCAACTAAACTATCTACATCGTATCCATATCCTTGTTTACCCAACGAGCCGATCAAACTAAAATCACGACGTATTGTCGTTGGCGCAATGCCGACGATATCTGCCAATTCAGAGCTCATGATTTTAGATACATTTTCACCTTGCAACCGCCGTAATGCTTTTAAATAAATTGGATAACGTTGAATCGTCGCCTTTGGCATTAATAATTGTTGTTTCATAATTCCTCCATTTATATGATTTCCCAATTGGGATCGCTACTTGTGGCCAAATCCACAGTACCATGTTTTTTATATGCGCTAAATGCTGCGGCAGCAATCATAGCCGCATTATCGGTACAGCAATATAGCGGTGGAACATTAAATTGTATATCCCGATATTTTATACTAAGTTGCTCAACTTGATTTCTTAAATAAGAATTTGCTGCAACACCGCCAGCTAATACAACCATTTTTGGATGTTTATCATGAATGGCTTTTTCCAATTGGATAATTAATTGTCCAATGGCAATGCCTTGAAAAGCATACGCCATATCATTTGGATTAACAGTTTCACCACTTTTTTCAATGCGTTGCATGCATTGAATAACATTACTTTTTAAACCGGAGTATGAAAAATCATATTCACCTTCCACTTTAGGCATGGATAAATGATAGTTAGCTTTACCTTGTTTACTTAATTTATCAATAATTGGTCCTCCAGGATAACCCAAACCTAAAACTTTGCTAACTTTATCATAGGCTTCTCCCACTGCATCATCTTGTGTTTGCCCCAAAACTTCAAAATCATAATCTTCTTTCATCCATACCAATTCACTGTTACCACCTGATACAACCAAAGCTAAACAAGGAAATTTAAGGGTAGTTACAAATTGATTGGCATAAATATGACCAGCTAAGTGATGCACCGCGATTAATGGTTTATTATAACGCCATGCTAATGTTTTAGCAGCAATAGCGCCAACATGCAAACATCCAACAAGTCCTGGGCCTTTTGTATAAGCAATGGCATCCACTTGCGCCATTGTAATTCCTGATTTATTAATGGCTTCATCAATAACTGACGATATTTGTTCAACATGTAATCGCGAAGCAACTTCTGGTACTACGCCACCAAAGCTTTTATGTGTATCAATTTGAGTAGATACAACATTGGACAGTATTTTATATTCATCATTAACGATGGCACAAGCAGTTTCATCACAACTTGATTCAATCGCACATATTATCATAGTAACTCCTTTTTCATAACGTAGGCGTCATGTCCATTAGCATAGTAACTTTTACGTTTACTCATTACATGAAATCCTAACTTTTTATATAACTCTATGGCATGTGAATTTTCAATATCTACTTCTAAAAAAAGTTCACATATCTTATTTTCAATACAATAATTCACTTGTGCCTGCAACAATAAAGTGCCAATTCCTTGATGTCGAAATGCAGGGTCAACAGCTATTGTTTGAATATCACCTTGCTCATAAAGACATAATACGCCACAGTATCCCACTAGATTATCATCTATTTCAGCAATTAAGTAATTACTGTAAGGATTTAATAATTCACTTTCCATTTGTTGCAAATTCCATTGATCATCTTGAAATATTTTTTCAATGGTCATTATGGAATGAATATCAGTTCGTTTGGCTTTTCTTATGCGGATCATACGCATCATTTTCCTTTAAATATCGTGGCTTTAATTGAAATGGATGATCTACCCAGCACACCCGGGTTAACATGGCTTGTAAATCATTACTTAAGTTAGCATAACGATCATCGAATCCAATTAAACTACCTTCGCCCCAAATAGACTCTTCCTTATGGTATTGATTAATAAATGCATCTTTATCCACAATGGATAATTCATCCATAACATTATCCTTATAGTGCGCCATATACAAACGATTACTGCGTGCATCCATGATGGCATAACCAGTACCATTATTACCAAAGATGAAGTCCATACTAGATAATGTTCCCAATTTAACATTAGGCTCAATAGCTAGTACTTTTGCAATTGTTAAAGCAATTCGAAGTCCGGTATAACTACCTGGGCCATCACCAACGATTACTGTATCAATACATTCTGGATTGATATTGTTATTCATACATAATTGTTGCAATTGCGGCATAATCGATTCACTTTGCCGTTTAGGGCACCACTGACTTAATCCATCCATAAGCTGATTGGTAGCATCAAGTAAATATAAATGTAAATAATTAAATGAAGTATCTAAAATTAAACTTGCCATAGATTAAGCTCCTTTACTAATAATGGATTGCATTGATCATTTAGTTCGAATATTATTCGACGCTTATTATCATCCATCGATTCAATCGTAATTTGACTCACGTTTAATAATTCCATATCACTATTACATGCCCATTCCACAACTGTAATGGCATCATCCATTTCTTCTTCAAACCCCAACTCATCGCTGGCTTTGCTTAACCGATACGCATCAATATGGACTAATTTCTTATCACCATAATAAATCTTACATATATTAAATGTTGGTGAATTTACAACAGATGTAATACCCATACCTTTAGCAATACCTTTTGTTAAGGTGGTTTTACCTGCACCTAAGTTACCGCTTAATGTAAAACTTGTGCCGACATCACTATATTTTCCAATTAATTCTCCCAATTGTTTAGTTTGTTGAGAGGTATTTGTTTCTTTTATAATTTTAATCATAATAGTATTATAAGCCAAACTTTCACATATGCATCAGATTAAGTGAAATTTTGTATATTTCACACAATCAAACATTTTCATCACAAGAAAAGAGGCTATCGCCCCTTTGCGTCCATAGTTTCAACCACCGGAATTTCAAGTTGTTCTACTTCCATTGTTACGGTTTGATAACGCCAAATCTTTTTATTCGTTTCAGTTGATTTTTTGAATCGAATACGTATTTTGGCAGTTAATGTGGCTTTGCTTTGATCATGACTGTAAGTTACTTTATCAATGGAAGCATTAATCGCATTACCACAATCAATGGTCAATTCAAAATCTTTATCATCCCATGATGCATCATATTTAGAATAAAAATTGTTGCCACCTTCATCCCGATAAAGTGTTGCTTGATCTGGTGTAAGGTCCCAATTACCCTTAATGCGAATATTGACTGTATATACATCATTATTGTAGTTTAGATCAAAATTTTCGCTACAATCAGTATTATATACTAACTTATTTGTATCATTTTCATCTGCTTCTAATGCATGAATTGGGCCAATTGATAGACCAACAATCGTTAAAACCATGAAACTTTTTGCTAACTTTTTAAACATGACTTCTATATTAAATCACATTCTGTTCTATTTTTGGAACACAAGTGAGTCTTTTCACACAAAAAAAACACAAAATTCCAATAAAAAAAGCTCCCGTTTGGGAGCTGTTTACCTGGCAATGAGCTATTTTCGCATTCACTATCGTCGCCGATGA
>CALCFG010000066.1 GCA_937900565.1 uncultured Erysipelotrichaceae bacterium | reverse complement strand
ATACTCCCCTATAAAAATGGCTATTTATCAACTGTTTGTTGTGACATAGCCAAATAATTAATTACCGAGTACCTTTATCGTAAGGTATACCTTCGGCTTTTGGTGCTTTACTATTTTTACTAGTAAACGCCAAGACAATCAAGGAAATGATGTAAGGTAACATATTGTAAATCTTAGAATCAATGCCCATAGCAACTAACCAAGCAAAACCAGAATAAACATTACTTAAGGCTCTAAAGAAACCAAACAATAACGCACTTAATCCAATCTTCCAAGGTTTCCATTGACCAAAGATCATAACCGCTAGTGATAAGAAACCAAAGCCGGCTACACCCATTTCAAATTTCCATTCCGATACACCCGCAGTAATGTAAACAATACCACCTAAACCACCAAGTAAACCAGAAATTAACACACCAGCCCAACGCATCTTAATAACATCCACACCTACTGAAGCTGCAGCTTGTGGGTTTTCTCCACAGGCAATCAAGCGTAAGCCAAAGCGTGTTTTATATAACACAATCGTGGCAACAATTAAGGCAATTAAGGCAAGTAACATAAACCAGTTGAATTCAAATCCACCAATGTTAACAAGAAACGCTTTCTTTGCATCAATATATTGCACAATCGTGGACACATTATCTGGATTTTCGCTAGTATTCACTGCCCTTACAATAACTGTCGCGATAGCTGTCGCCATCATATTCATCGCAGTACCTACCAATGTTTGATCAGCATTAAAGTTAATGCTCGCGATTGCTAAGAAGACAGAATATAACATACCTGATGCCATCGCGGCTAAACATACCACAACAATCATGACTACTGCTGGCACATTAGGATCCATAAACTTCATTGTTAATGCACCACCTAACGCACCAATAACCATAATTCCTTCCAAGCCTAAGTTAATAACACCTGAATGTTCAGAGAAACATCCACCTAATGCTACCAAAGATAATACGGAAGCAAATAAAATTGTATATTGTAAAAGTAAGACCATTATTCATTACCTTCACTTTCTTTTGCATGGGTACTCGCTTTCTTTTTATCCAAATGTAAATTTACCATTGTTTTAAAGAACAATACAAATCCGCATAAGTAGATAATAATACTACTGATTAAATCGGAAATTTGTGATGGATAAACGGCTTTATCAATCATTGCACCACCATCAGTAATGTGTTGGATAAAGAAACTCGAGAAGATTGTACCAATTGGATTTAAACCACCCAAAAATGTTGCAGCAATACCATTAAATCCCATGCTAGGAACACTTGTTTGTGTCGTTGACCAACGTTGATAACCCGTTAAGAATAAGAAACATGCACCAATGGCTGCTAATGCTCCACCAATAGCTAATGTAACGATAATGTTACGTTTTTCTTTCATACCCGCATAACGCGCACCATCTTTATTTAATCCCGTCGCTTTTAATTCGTATCCAAATTTTGTTTTGTTTAAAATAACCCAAATTAAGATTGCAAAAATAACCGACATAACAATGGCAATGGTCACTGTTTTATTATTGGAAAAGAATGCATTTAATCCCATGTTTGGAATCATACTACTTTCAGCCACTAACTCTAAATCCATTGTGTAAGGGCTTGCCGCTTCTTTAATATTCGCACCACCAAGAATCATATTTACAAAATACAAAATGATCCAGTTTAGCATAATGCCACTAATGACTTCATTAACATTTCGATACGCTTTTAAAGCGCCAGAGATAGCCCCAACCAACGCACCGCCTAATGCTGCTAAAATCATGCACACATACCAAGGTAAATGCCATGCAATGGCACTGTATAACGCAATACCTGCACCAATTTCGTATTGTCCAGCAGCACCAATATTAAATAAACCAACTTTATAGCAAAAGCATACACTTAACGCACACATTAACAATGGTGCTGTTTTCGCAAGGGTATTACCAAGTGCTCGCAACTTTGCTGCCGTACTTGGTCGATTTAAAAAGTTTAATAAAATTGTTTCTATCGCATCCCCTGCACCTTGAGCGTTAATCATTAGCAATACAAGATAACCCACAATTAAACCAATCAAAACGCAGACAATACTACTCATTATTGTTTGAAAGGATGGATTTTTTAAAATATTTTTTTTATTTTTCATGGATTATGCCTTCCTTTCATCCCGTTTCGCACCAGACATATATAGTCCAAGTTCACTGACACTGGTCGTTTTAGGATCCAATTCCCCAACGATTTCACCTTCATACAACACTAAGATACGATCGGCTACATTCATTACTTCATCCAATTCTAAAGAGACCAATAATACTGCATCACCTCGATCACGCGAGGCAATAATTTGTTTATGAATGTTTTCAATTGCCCCAACATCCAAACCACGTGTTGGTTGCACAGCAATCAACACGTCATGTTGTCGATCCAATTCTCTGGCAACAATGGCTTTTTGTTGGTTACCACCACTCATACTTCGTGTAATGGTAACTGCACCTTCGCCACTACGTACATCATATTTTTCAATTAATTTATTGGCATATTGACGGATCGCTTTTTTATTTAAAAAACCTAATTTATTCGTAAATTCAGGCTCAAAATACCGTTGTAAAACTAAGTTATAATCCAATGGATAATCCAAGATTAATCCATGTTTTTGGCGGTCTTCCGGAACATGTGCCAATAACATATTTCGTTCCCGAATACTTGTTTTAGTTACATCTTTACCGTTTACTTGAATCGTTCCCGATACTAATGGATCCAACCCAGTTAAGCCATGAATTAATTCAGTTTGTCCATTACCATCAATACCTGCAATACACACAATTTCCCCTGCACGTACATCAAAACTTACATTTTTAACAGCATTATTTTTATGGACTTTACTTGCCACTGTCATATTAGAAATGCTTAAAACAACATCCTTAGGTTGAGCCACTTGTTTATCCACAACAAGATTAACGTCCCGACCAACCATCATACGTGATAATTCTTCTTTTGTAGTATTTTTAACATCCACACTGCCAATGTATTTACCCCGTCTTAAAACAGACACTCGATCAGCAACTTCCATAATTTCATTTAGTTTGTGCGAAATAAACAAAATGGATTTACCTTCCGCCGCAAGATTTTTCATAATATCCATTAATTCATCAATTTCTTGTGGCGTTAATACTGCAGTCGGTTCATCAAAAATAAGAATATCGTTATCACGATATAACATCTTCAAGATTTCCGTACGTTGTTGCATCCCAACATTTATATCTTCAATAACGGCATCCACATCAACTTTAAGTCCATACTTATCACTTAACGCCATTACTTTTTGCCGTGCAGCTTCTTTTTGCAATATTCCATGTTTGCATGTTTCCACCCCTAAAATGATATTTTCTAGTACAGTGTAACATTGCACCAACTTAAAGTGTTGGTGAACCATCCCAATATGATACTTATTGGCATCATTTGGGGATTGAATATTTGCTTTTTCCCCATTGATTTTAATGGTACCTTCTTCTGGTTGATACATACCAAATAACACGCTCATTAACGTGGATTTACCAGCACCATTTTCCCCCAATAATGCATGAATTTCACCTTTTTTTAGTTGAATCGTTACATTATCATTGGCAATAATACCTGGGAAACGTTTGGTAATATTTAGCATTTCAACTGCATATGGGTAATCATTCATAAATTTATCCTTCCCTTTTAAAAAAAGGACTAAAGATGTAGCCATCTTTAGTCCCTTACTCACATCAATGAATTAACCTTTGATACTACCTTCGTAGTTTACAGTAATTTCAACAGTTGGTTCTGTTTCAGTATCATTACTTACCACAACATCACCTTTTGCCATAGAAGCAACTAATGCTTTGTAATCTTCTTCAGTGAATCCTTCAGTCCATTGCGTTGTGCTAGGTAATCCAACGTAGTTTTCATCTGGATTTTCACTTACGATACCTAATGTTTCAATTTTACCCTTATATTGATCCCATTGACCATTTTGGATTGCTGTTAATAATGTATTAACTGTAGTAGTTAAACCTTTCATCGCACTTGTAACAGTTAAACCTTCACCGTAAGTACCATCAATATTGAAGCTTTGGTCTGTATCTACACCAATAACTTTTGCACCAACTTTGACAGCTGCTTCCGCTGCAGAAGTATAAATGCCACCACCACAAGCAAATACAACTTCAGTTCCAGCTTGATACCAAGTATCCATTCTCGCAGTAATGTCTGCATCACCAAAGAATTGGCCACCATATACAAAGTTAACAGTTACATCAGCTGCATTTCCTAATTCTTTAGCAGCAGCATCTGCACCTTGAACAAATCCATAACCGAATTTAGTAACTGCCGGTACAGCCATACCACCTAAGAAACCTAATTTAGTGTAACCTAATTTAACAGCCGCATAACCAGCCATGTAACCAGGTAATTCTTCAGCATAAACTGCACTATAAACATTGTCAGAACTAAATTCTTCACCGCCATTAGCAGTTTGTAAATCATAAGCAGAAACGTCTAATGCAACGAATTTAACATCTTCGTATAAAGGCGCAACTTCAACGATTGCTTTAGCAAAAGCAAATCCAGGTAATACGAGAACGTTATAACCTTCTTCGATTGCTTCTTCCATACTTGCTGCTCTATCTTGGTCAGAGTCAGAAGCTGGTTTTTTGTATGTAAATTCACATCCATTTGCTTCACAGAAAGCTTTACTTGCTTCATAAGTTGTTTGGTTGAAAGATTGGTCTGTGATGTCACCATAGTCAGTAACCATTGCAACTTTCATATCACTTGCTTCAACTTCAGTTGTTGGTTCTCCTGTTGTTGGAGCTTCGCTAGTTTTTGCATCATTGCTAGATCCACAAGCAGTTAATGAAAATGCCATAAATCCAGCTAGAAGCATAGAATAAAATTTTTTCATCTTTAATCTCCTACCTTTATTCTTCTATATTATATGATATTCGCTTTTAATGACAAGTGATACTTTTACATAAATTTTACAAAAGCATATTAATATTCACATATTTTTAACAAAATTAAATATAAAGTTAAAATGCGCTAATATACTTAATTGTTTTAGAAAAGTATCTTATTACTGATTCACACATACGTAAAAAAAGATTGGCTAAACAACCAATCTTTTTTCATATCCACCTTGTACATCCAAGGAATCATTAATAATAACAAATGCTTTTGGATCAATTTGTTTTATCCGTTTACGGATGGAAGAAACTTCATATTTACTCACAACAACCATTAATATTTCTTTATCGTTGCCAGTATAAGCACCTTTTCCATTCCAATAAGTCACCCCACGTTTAAATTCTCTTAAAATAATTTCTTTAATCGAACTATTCTCTGTAAAAATCATGAGCGATACTTTAATATTTTGTAAGTAAGTTTTATCCATCGTGGCACTAAAAACAACAATGAATAAAATTGAAAGAATCGCTGTTTCTAATGACATAGTAATGGCACAAATTGTGTAAACAATCGCATTAAATATAATCGATAGTGTGCCCGGAGAAATATTAAATTTAATCGTCGTATAAACACCCAATACATCCGTACCACCAGCACTGCAGTTAGCTTGTAAAACAAGTCCTGCACCAAAACCACCCACAACAGCACCACACAGTATACCGGCTAATTGATTGGATACAACTGTAAAAGTAAAATCAGGAATTAACGATACGCCAACTGTTTGAATAACAATTGATAAAATAGTACCAAACAAAAACTTTTTACTAATGTATCGATACGCTAAAAAATAAAGTGGTAAATTAAAGAAAAAGTTTAAAATACCTGCCAAATTCATTTGTGGCATGCATCCGACACGATGCAATGCATCGTTTAATAATTGCGATACCCCCATAAAACCAGAGTTATATACATGACTGGGAATAACAAAGGCTTTAATGGATATTACAAATAACATAGAACCAGCAAATATTTTAAATAATTCCACCGGTTTTAAACCAAACGGTAATTTGATATTCATAAACTAACGTCCATTGTTCGAAAATAAAGTATTGGATTTAACAATCGAAATCACTTCATCCAACGAAGTAATTGTTTCATTGGCATGTTCACTAACTAAATCTTCTTTTTTATCCGCATAAGAAACGTAAGCAATCGTAAAGCAACCAGCATTTTTACCTGCTTTAATATCATTTACTGAATCGCCCACATAGATCGCATTATCTTTACTTTTACCCATTGCTTTGCAAGCTTTTAAAATACCTTCAGGGTTAGGTTTTCCTTTGCTTACTTCGTCCCCACCAACAATGGCACAAAAGTAATCTTGTAAATCAAACATTTCTAATCCAAACGTTAAAACATTTTTAACTTTAGTGGAAACAATAGCCATTGGATAACCTTCATCTTTTAAATAGTCCAACAACTCCCTAGCATGCGCAAATAACTTGTTGTATTGTTTTTGGTCTTCCCAATTGTATTGACGATATTCTTCTTCCATCGCTAATCCATCACAATCCGGACAATATTTTTCAAACAAGTCTTTCGGACGAGGACCTAACATATCTTTCTTAAAGCTTTGCGTATACAAACCACCCAATCCGTGATTAATTAATGTTTTTTCCATGGAAGCTCCAATAGCTTCACTAGTATCCACTAAAGTTCCATCAAAATCAAAAATAACAACCGGTTTGCTTTTACGAATAAACTTTTCATAAACACCAAGATACCCCAACAAACCAACCACAAAAAATACAATGGATACAAATTGAGCCATTTTTAAGCCACCTAACATTAATGCATCGGTTCTAAATATTTCCACGATAAAACGCGAAATACCATACCACATTAAGTAGAAATAAGTACGATCGCCCCGTTTCAATTTAAAGAAACGTGTCATCACAAATACGATTAATAAAAAACCAATCAAATCAAGTACCGATTCAACCAAAAACATCGGTTGACGGTAATACCCATCAATAAACATTCCATCTTGTATAAATTGTGGTAAGAATGCTAAGGCATCTCCACTCACAATATTTCCGTAAGCTTCACGATTAATAAAGTTACCCCAACGCCCAATCGCTTGGGCTAATAAAACATTCGGCATAATGCAATCCGTCGCTCTTAAAAGGGATAGACGATTTTTTTTCGCATAGAAAATACCAAAAAGAATCGCACCAATTAATCCCCCATGGATTGCCAATCCTCCTTTATGAATACTTAATAATTCAATTGGATTGGAAAAGTAATAAGAAGGATTAAAAAATAAACAATAATATAAACGTGCCCCAACTAACCCACAGAAAACACTTCCAATGGTAATATCATCAATTTGATCATCACTCATTCCACATTGGCGTAATAATTTACTACTAATTAAATAGCAAAGTATTCCTCCAATACAAATTAAGACTGCATACCATTTAATACTAAAATTACCTATGGTAACAAAGTCTTGTGCTGTTGGAAAAAATTCCATTATTTCACTCCTTTTTGTACGTCTTGACTTTTAATAAAGTCATAGACTAACTCTTCGAACTCTTTAGCAGAATCATAGCCTGCTTCTTTTAATTTAAATTGAGATACCGCGCTTTCAAGAAGCGTACCCATGGAACGTCCTGCCGTAACAGGTATCGTAATTTTAGGTACAGGGACACCTAAGATTTCTTGATATTGATTCACCTCAACCCCAACGCGTGTGTATTCACGGTTTTTATCAAATGGTTCAAAATGAACAACCAAATCAATGCGCGCAGTATCACTTACTTTACTACTACCAAACATACGTGGCACATTAATGATTCCAATACCACGGATTTCTAAAAATCCCTTTAATAGTATTGGCGCTTCACCCATTAAATGTTCACCGACTTTTTTAATATCCACTCGATCATCACTAATAATAACATGCCCTTTACTGATCATTTCTAAGGCAACTTCACTTTTACCCATGCCACTCTCACCAGTAACTAACACACCCGTTCCATAAATGGAAAGTAATACGCCATGGATATTAACAACCGGAGCAAGTTTTTCATCTAAGTAAACTGTAATATCAGCAACCACTCGATACGTCGGTGCATTCGTAACAAATACTGGGAAGTTTTTCTCACTCGCTTTTTTAGCTAATCCATTAGGTACTTTATTACCATGAGTAACCAAAATAAATGGTGTTTGTTCATCGGTTAATTGCTCAAAGCGCTCATACACCACATCGTCACTTAATTTAGCCAAATACATTTGTTCTTTTTCACCAATGATGACAATGCGTCGCGGATTGGTTTCAAACGGATAACCTGTTAATTCCAATCCTGGACGATTCACATCACTTACCATGACAAAGCGATTATCTAAACTTTCTTCATCCCCACAAACTTGTTTAAATTTAAAGTTTTCCACCATTTGTTTGACAGAAACTTTCGTTACATCTTCACTCATTCAATTTTCCTTTCAAATAAGCCCCAGTGTAACTGTGACTATTTTCTGCTACTTTCTCAGGAGTACCGCAAGCAACCACAGTACCACCACCAACACCACCATCCGGTCCTAAATCAATAATATAGTCCGCACATTTTATCACATCCAAATTATGTTCTATCACTAAGACAGAATCACCATTTTCTACTATGCGTTGTAACACTTGTATTAACCGATTTACATCGTCACTATGTAATCCAGTAGTCGGTTCATCCAATACATACAATGTTTTTCCAGTAGCTTTCTTTTGTAACTCACTGGCTAATTTAACCCGTTGCGCTTCGCCTCCACTTAACGTTGTGGAAGATTGGCCAAGTTTAATGTAACCCAATCCAACATCGTATAAGGTTTGCAATTTACTTTTAATCTTTGGTACATTTTCAAAGAAAGTTAATCCTTCTTCAACGGTTGTTTCCAATACATCATAAATGGATTTACCACGATATTTCACTGATAATGTTTCTTCATTATATCGTTTCCCATGACAAACTTCACATGGTACATAAACATCCGGTAAGAAATTCATGCTAATACGCTTAATGCCATCACCCCAACACGCTTCACATCTTCCTCCTTTAACATTAAAGGAGAATCTTCCTTTATCATAACCTTTCAATTTAGCTTCTTGCGTCATTGCAAACAAGTTACGAATATCATCAAATACTCCCGTATATGTAGCCGGATTACTCCGTGGTGTTCGTCCAATAGGGTCTTGCGTTATTTGAACGATTTTATCCACGTTTTCTATTCCTTTAAAACCCTTTGCTTTACCAACAACAACTTTTCTTCCATTAAGTTCTTTATGTAAATAATTCGTAATTGTTTCATTAACTAATGTGGATTTACCCGAACCCGATACACCTGTAACAACAGTTAAAGTACCCAAAGGAATTTTAACGTTAATGTTTTTAAGATTATGTTCGCTTGCTCCGATAACTTCTAAATATTTACCATTACCTTTACGTCGCTTTTTAGGAACCTCAATTTTTCTTCTTCCAGATAAGTAAGCACCAGTAATGCTATTTTCACAATTTAATATATCTTTTGGTGTGCCATTAAAGATTACTTGTCCCCCATGCACTCCCGCACCTGGGCCAATATCCACAATCCAATCGGAAGCTTTCATCGTATCTTCATCGTGTTCAACCACAAGTACAGAGTTACCTAAATCCCGCATCTTCTTTAATGTATCGATAAGTTTATCATTATCTTTTTGATGCAATCCAATACTCGGTTCATCCAACACATACAAAACGCCTGTTAGTTGGGAACCAATCTGTGTCGCTAAACGAATACGTTGCGCTTCACCACCACTTAAAGTACCAGCTAATCGATCTAAGGTTAAATAATTTAACCCTACATCTTTCAAAAAATTTAATCGATTATGAATTTCTTGCAGGATTAATTCAGCTATCTTTGCCTTTTCTGGTGTAAGGGTTAAATTATTTAACCACACAAGCGCATCATCAATGCTCATTTGTGTAAATTCAATAATATTTTTATCCCCAACATAAACGGCTAACGCCGCTTTATTTAACCGGGCACCACGACATACCGTACAGGTAGTTTCTTTCATAAATGTTGCATACCAATCTCTGCTCCATTCACTACTCGTTGTTGCAAAGCGCCGTTCAATTAATACTTTAACACCTTCAATAAAGTCATATTTACTGCTGCGATTTCCACTAGTTGATGTCAATGTATATTTAATTGGTTCTTTGGAACCATATAAAAGAATCTCCATTTGTTCATCACTTAAATCTTGAATTGGTGTATCTTCATCAATGCCATAATAATCCATTAGGATTTTAAAAGTCTTCCATTCAAGATTGGTTGAATCCACTATATTTTTATAATAAACAATTCCGCCTTCACGAATTGTTTTGCTTCGATCCGGAATTAATAAATCGACATCCACTTCTTGGGTAAAGCCTAGCCCTTTACAATGTTCACATGCTCCAAGTGGCGCATTAAAACTAAACAATCGCGGTTCTAACTTAGGTACTGAAAATCCACAATATTTACAAGAATAATTCGTAGAAAAAACTAAATCTTTATCGTTGGCTTTTACTTCAATAATCCCATCAGCTTTTTTATTTGCCAATTCAATGGAATCGTAAAGCCGTGATTTATTTTCTTCTTTAACAACTAATCGGTCAATGACCAAGGAAATATCATGTTTCTTATTTTTATTTAAAGCTTCATACTCTTCATCCAAACGTACCATTGTGCCATCAATAATGGCACGCACAAAACCTTCGCTTGTTGCTTTATCCAATAATTCTTTATACGCACCTTTTTTATTTTTAACAACTGGTGCACAAATCGTTAATCGTGTACCTTCCCCTAAGTTCATGCATTGCGTAACGATTTCACTTACCGTTTGCGATGTTATCGGTTCATGATGGGTTGGACAATATGGTACACCTACTCTGGCATACAATAAACGTAAGTAATCATAAATCTCAGTTACAGTACCTACCGTGGAACGCGGATTATTACTCGTTGTCTTTTGGTCAATACTAATGGCTGGACTCAACCCTTCAATACTTTCCACATCGGGTTTTTCTAATCCGCCCAAAAATTGACGTGCATATGCACTTAAGCTTTCCACATAGCGTCGTTGCCCTTCAGCATAAATCGTATCAAACGCTAAAGAAGTTTTTCCACTGCCTGAAACACCTGTTAATATTACAAGTTGATTGCGTGGAATTTCCAAGGAAATATTTTTTAAATTATTTTCCTTTGCCCCAATAATACATATCTTTTCTTGCATACATCACCTAATTTAAATATTTACCCAAAACTTCTTTAATGGCATCTTCACCATCTTCATCATTTTGTATTTTTTCTTCAAACTTCTCGATTAACATTTCCATGTTATCACCGGATATATTTAATGGTATTTCCAATATGGCACCTCCACCTTGAGCTATCGCTGCCATAAAGCGTTGAACCAAAGCAAAACCATCGATATTCATTTGATTACAAAAATCCAAGTAATCATCCAATACATTATCTTCCACTTCGACTTTAAATTCTGCCATACTTACCTCCAATTTACTTACTATTTTACAACAGATTAAATTCCATTTGTGATTTTGCTTGCTAAAATAGATATATGCAAATTTTGGACACCGTTATTGATAAACAAATTATTGAACGCAGTGAATTCATTGCAATATTATCTCGATGTTTTAGCATCGAGCAAGCAAAATCACTTGTTGAACAAGCGATGATAGATTACCCAAATGCCACCCATTATTGTTATGCATATTTATTGCAAAACAATCAATACTCAAAAAGTAACGATAATGGTGAACCCAGCGGCACAGCTGGGGCCCCTATACTTCAAGTATTACTTAAGAATAAACTCGATAATGTCATCTGCATCGTTATTCGATATTTTGGAGGCATTAAATTAGGTGCAGGGGGACTAATTCGTGCTTACTCAGGCGCTGCTGCAAATGTTGTAAATAAAGCAATTTTAACTGAATTTATTCCTTGGCATGTTTTTCAATTTTCATGCAGTTACGATAAAATCGGTATTATTAATAATTTAGTGGATGACCAATTTAAAATCATTGATACCCAATACAGTGATCAAGTAACATTTACGATTCATACCACAAAAGAAGATAACCAACAAACATTGGATAATGCATTAAAACAAGCCGTAAGTATTCAAAGCTTAGATGATTTGCTTGTTGAAACCCCACTTGGAAAGGAAGATTAACTGATGAATGATATAAAACTACTGGCATTTGATATCGATGGAACATTAATATCTCGTAAATCTACCGTTATGGAAGAAAGCACTAAATCAATTATTAAACAATGTGAGAAAAAAGGAATGAAGGTGTTAATCTCCACAGGGAGAAGTTCGTTTTTTATACAAAAAGATGTCATTGAAACATTAAACTGTGACTACTTTGTGACTGCCAATGGCGGTATTGTTACCGATGGCAAATTTAATACACTTGTAAAACATCCAATTAATGATGCTAACTTAAAACTGATTATTGATAATTGCGATAAATATCACTTTGCTTTAGGACTTAAGTTTGAACAAGCCATTGCTGTTTATAACGCTTACGATGATTTCATTGATATCTATGTTAAAGGTGTGAAACATCCGGATATTATCTTTGATTATACTGCTACCCGTGATTATCACTTAACCCATGGCAATCCTGTGGATGCATTCATTATTGGTGATAATGATAAACTTCAAGAATTGGCCAGTAAAATGCCACAGATGGAATGGGTTGTAGCTTACGATAAGGCAGTAGAATGTTTTAATAAAGAGGTATCCAAAGCCAGTGGCATTGAATATGTTTTAAATCAAATAAATCTATCTTGGGAAAATGTGATGGCCTTTGGCGATAGCGAAAACGATATACCAATGATTAAAAAGGCAAAGTATGGCATCGCCATGGGCAATGCCATTGATTCTGTAAAACAAGTTGCTAACTATGTTACCACAGATTGTGGTAATCATGGCATTGCCAACGCAATCAATCATTTCATCAACTTTGACTAGCAGTACTTACCAATACTAAGTATTGCTTTTTTAATCATTGCATAGCCTTCTAAAATTACTTATTAAGTTGATAACTAGCTAAGTAAAATATTACATAAACTACATTCAATCTATTAGTAAAAAACTGCCAAAGTATTCAAAAGAAATACTTAAAGCAGTTTTTATCTAATTAGCATGCATATTTTTGTGATGAAATGATTGTTTACTTTTAGGTCCAAATAATAATAAGATTACTGCAATCGCCATAATGGAAAATTGAGTAATCGGTGTTGCCAACCAAACACCCAATAGATTCAGCGAACCGATATACGGTAGGGTTAATAATAAACCAATCATTAACACTGCTTCACCATAAATACAAATGGAAGCATACAGATTAATCGTACACGCATAAAAGTAAGAAATAATTGTTCGTGATATTGCAACAAAGAAACATCCTATCGCAAATACTGGCATCGTTTCTTTAACCAATGCACACGTTACTTCACTTGCCCCAAATAGAAAACCGATTGGATAAGCAAAATAAATTAATCCAATGACACCAACTAACGCAAATACTAACGAATAAATAAAGGAATAGCGACGTATTACATTCGCACTATGCGCATCTTGTTTGCCATAAAAATGCGATATTAAAGGTTGACAACCATCCGATACACCTTGCAATAACAAATATACAACCGTAATTGCATATGCAATAACTGAATACACTGCAATCGCGTTGTCCCCTCCGAATTGTAACGCTTGACGATTAATGAACAACAAGGAAAGATTAGGAATAAAGGTTAATCCAAATGGCGATAATCCCACCGAAATAATACGTTTAATGTGACTAACATCCATTCCACAGTAATGCAATTGTTCACTATTTCGATTTAAATATATTGAAATTAGACACACGATAAATGTTAATAACTGTCCAGCAACCGATGCGATAGCTGCTCCTGCCATTCCCCAATTCAACACCCAAATGGTTAAATAATCTAAACCAACATTGGCAAAAAAACCAGCTAACATTGCAGCCATTGCACTGGATGCAGAACCCATGTTACGAATAAAAGGGACAAGTCCTGTACCAAATAATTGAAAAGTAGTCCCTAATAATATTACCGTTGCGTATTCTTTAGCTAACGGCAAAATTGTTTCACTACTGCCACACAATTTTAACAGTGGACCAATATTTAAAATCATACCCACTGTTAATACTACACTTGCAAAGGCAAGCATAGCTAATGTCATCGTAAAGAATTGATTTTTTGTATCATGATCTTCCCGCGCTTTATAAATGGAATAAAAGATAGCACCTCCCATTCCAATCCCTGTTCCCGCCGATTGAATAAATGAGGTTAATGGAAAAGCAATATTAATCGCTGCTAATCCATTATCCCCTAAGGAATTACCGATGAAATAGCCATCGACGATGCAATATACCCCACTTAACGCAAAGGAAATCAACGAAGGAATAACATATTTTAAAAACTTTTGATGTAAACTATTATTTTTCAAGGTCATGGGTAGAAATATAGCAAATCTAAATAGAGAATTCAAGAAAAAAGATGATGCATACAATCCACCATCTTTATTTAATTACGTTAAATTAAGCTGCTGCTAACATTGATTCCAATGTCGCTAATTCCCAACAAGTTAATTGGTCTTTATTTTCTTCAGTAATTAATACATAACCATTATCAATTACATCTTTTAATGAAGCAATGGAAGCTTCATCAATTTGATACCAACCAGTAACTAATGGTAATACTTGACGAATGCATACGTATCCACCATTATAGAATGCCATTGAATAACGACCATTTGCACTCGATTTAATATCTAAACGGAATAACATATCAGCATCTGATAATTTTTGTTCTTCTACTTCTACTAATTCAGCAGTTTGAATAAAGTTAGTAACTGCTTCATATAAAGCTGCTAAACTTTCTGTTCTTTTGGCAACATCTGCATCAATTACTGCTTGATCCACACCATCACAAACACCTTTTTCTTTAACTTCTTCACCACTTAATAAAGGGAATAATTCCTTATCGCCATTATATTCCAATAAAAATTGGTGTTCACTCATTTCAGAGTTTTCCCAAGCACTACGATAAGCAGTTAATACATCCACTGCTTCTGGAGTAGTTGTTGCTTGTGCTGAAGCAACTGGTGTTTCTGTTGTTGTTGGTTTAGAAGCACAACCAGCTAACATTACAAGTGCCATTGCACTTACGAATATTCTTTTCATTTTCATCTCCTTTTTAACAATCTCAACTAGGATAACAAGAAAGTATAAAAAAAGAAATGTAAATTTCACAATTCATACACAATTCTGATGTATATTTACATTTCTTTCAAAATTTAGAAAATATTTTCAATCCATTTGAAGATAACGTTGATAGTTATCTAAAATGATTTTAGAAATGAGATGGACATCCATTGCTTTTAATTGAGCGATGCGTTCTATGATTTGCTTTACATAAATTGGATGATTTTCTTTTCCCCGGTATGGTACAGGTGCCATGTAAGGAGAATCTGTTTCCACCAAAATTCTATCCAATGGACACATTTTAACCACATCCAATAAACGATTCGCATTTTTAAAAGTAATGATACCTGAAAATGATAAATAATGTCCCATCTTTAAACATTCTTTCGCAATTTCTTCACTTCCACTATAGCAATGTAAAATGGCTTTCGTCGGATGTTGTTTAAGTATGCGTAATGTATCATCCCAAGCATCACGCGTATGAATATTTATTGGTTTATGAATAAAATTTGCCACTTCAATTTGTTCAATAAATACTTCCTGTTGGATTGCTTTGTTGGCTTGATCATTTTCCCAATGATAATCCAAGCCTATTTCTCCCACAACATCAATCAATGGATGCGTCATGGTTTGATAGATGGATTGACGTTTGTTATAGTACTGTGGTGCATCCATAGGATAAATTCCATAAGCAATAGTAAATTTATTCGGATATTTCCGTTTTAATCCAATCGCTAAACTTAATTCATGTTGATTTAAACAGACTAAACAACATTTCGTTAATGCCAATGTTTCTTTGATAACAGAATTAGGATTATCACAAGAAAATACATGCGAATGTGTATCAAGAATTGCCATAATTATTTCCCCACACAAAATGATGCGAAGATGCGATCCAATAAATCTTCTTGAATCGCTTCACCACCAATTTCTTTTAAACTAAAGACAAAGTTTTGCATTTCCAATTCAATCAAATCAATGGGTACTAACGCATTGCATTGATCAATCATAATATTTAAAGATTCCAATGCATTGTTGGCCGCACTAATTTGCCGTGCATTTGTTAGGGTAGCGTCATAGTCAAAATCAAAATTTGCGAATTTCTCTTCAATGGCATGAATCAATGGTTGGATATGATTGGTTGCCGCACTAATATTTAATAAACGATCATCTGTTACCTGTTCACATTTATTATTTACAATAATAGCTTGTTTATCTTTAACTAAATTATAGATAATTTCATCATCGTTATCGTAACCATTCGCTTTCGCGACCACCATAATGACACATTGGGCTTGTTCAATCAGTTCTTTACTTTTTTCAATGCCCATTTGTTCAATCATGCTGCCACCTTCACGAATACCTGCTGTATCCAACAACTTAAGGTAAAGATCACCTATCATGATTTCACCTTCCACAACATCACGTGTTGTTCCGGCAATGTCAGTAACGATGGCTTTATTTTCATTCAATAAGGCATTAAGTAATGAACTTTTACCCACATTTGGTTTTCCAACAATGACTGTTTTAACACCTTGAACAATATTAAGGCAACGATTGGATACTTGAATCAATTGATTCAATTGGGATTGCAATTGTATCAATTGCGGTAATATAGTGGATTGCGTTAATTGTTCAATATCTTCATATTCTGGGTAGTCAATATTAACATTGATGTGAGCTTGCAATTGCAAGGCTACATCATAAATGGGTGCAACAATGCGCGCAATGGAACCATTTGCTGCTTGATAAGCAATTTGATACGCTGTATTACTTTTCGCATGGATCATATCGTTGACACCTTCCGCTTGGGCAAGGGTCATTTTTCCATTAAGTACCGCACGTTGGGAAAACTCCCCATTGCGCGCTAATCGCAATCCCAAATGTTGCAATGCAACATACAATCGTTGCCGAATTAATGGAGAACCATGGGTACTAATTTCAAGTAAATCTTCACCCGTATAAGTAGCTGGTGCTTTAAAGTAAGTAACCACAACATCGTCAATGATTCCCTGTTCATCTTTGGCGTGAGCATAGATTGCTTTACGTGGTTGCACATTACTTAAATCTTTTGTAAACAATTTCTCCAATAATAAAGGTACCAAATTACCACTGCAACGGATAAGTGAAATAGCACAAATACCACTACCACTACTTAAGGCATAAATTGTATCGTTAAACATGACTTTCTTCCAATCCACCCAATATTTCAAGAATTTGATTTAATTGTTCATTGGATGCATATGCAAAACTTATACTATTTTTAGTAATAGTAACTTTTGTATCGTAACGATTTTCTAAACGATGTTGAACATCCATCAAATAAGGATCTTTCTTTTCATCTTTTTTAATATGGCGTACTTGACCTTGATTCATTTCTTTTACTTTAGCTTCAACTGCCCGAGTACTTAATCCATCATGAATAATTTCCTTGGCAAGTTCAATTTGTTGGTCACTATCTTTTAATGCAAGTAAAGCACGTGCAGAAGAAGAAGATATTTCATTATTAGATACCATGACTTGAACTTGTGGGTCTAATTTTAATAAACGCATAATATTGGTAATGTATTCACGAGACTTACCGACACGTTGAGCAACTTTTTCTTGCGTGTATTCTAAATTATCCATTAATTTAGCATAGCCATTGGCTTCTTCGATTGCACTTAGATTTTCCCGTTGAATATTTTCTAAGATGGCAATTTCCATCATTTCACCATCATTAAAATTTTTAATAATCGCTGGGATTTTCTTTAAACCTGCTTGTTTAGCTGCACGAAAACGTCGCTCACCTGCAATCAATTCATACATACCATTAACGCTTTCACGAACTAATATTGGCGTAAAGACACCAAAGTTACGAATAGATTCACTCAATTCATTAATGGCTTGTTGGTCAAATACTTTACGGGGTTGATAAGGATTAATACGAATTTTAGTTAATTCAATTTCATTGGTATTTTCACTGGTGGCATTATTTTGAATATCATCAATAATGGAAACGACATCCACATCATCCCCGAAAATTGCCCCCAGTCCTTTTCCAAGTTTCTTTGACATAATTAATGACCTCCGTTTGCATCCAATACTTCTTTTGCTAAACGTAAATACGCTTTGGCACCTTCGCAATTGGTTTCATATTGAAAGATATCTTGACCACGCGAAGGTGCTTCGCTTAATTTAACATTACGTGGAATGTACGCTTTATATACTTTTTCTTTAAAGTATTTACGTACATCTTGACTCACTTCCAACGCTAACGTTGTCCGTGAATCATGCATCGTTAATAAAATACCTTCAATGGTTAAATAAGGATTAAACACTTTTTGTACAAGCCGAATAGTATTTAATAATTGATTTAATCCTTCCAATGCATAATATTCGCATTGAACAGGAATCAATGTTGAATCCGCAGCCGTTAGTGCATTGGTATTCAATAAACCAAGGGATGGTGGACAATCAATAATAATAAAATCATAGCTATCTTTCACTGGTAGTAATTTTTGTTTCAATAATCGTTCACTTTTCTCAGGTAATTGACTCATTTGTATATCAGCACCCGATAAATCAATTGTGGCTGGAATCATATCAATTTGTGGAATTTGTAAAGAAAGCCTCACATCATCCACACTGTCTTTACTTAAGAGTAAATCATAACTACTTTTTTCAAAGTCTTGCTTATTGGCACCAATACCAGTGGTTGCATTGGCTTGTGGGTCCAAATCAATGAGTAATACTTTTTTACCTAAATAACTTAGCGCAGCAGATAAATTAATACTCGTTGTGGTTTTGCCAACCCCACCTTTTTGGTTAGCAACGGCGATTATTTTTCCCATATATACTCCTACTTCTTAATTTTTATTGTAATTTCAATGCAATCTGGTTGGTCCTTCACGCTTTGTTCGACACTAAAGCCGCTTTTTTCCACCATTTTGACACTTTGTTTGATTGTATTAATCGCAATCAATGCATTTTTATTAAATGACTTAATGTAACGTGGCTTCTTTTTTGGTTGATGCAATTGTTGAACATAATTTTCTGTTTGTGCCACGTTATAGTTTTTGGATAATATCGTATCCAGTACTTTATTCATTTCACTTTCGTCTAATTTGAGCAACGCTCGACCATGACGTTCCGTTATTTGCTTGGAAGCAACAGCTTGTTGAATATTGGTAGGTAATTGCAATAAACGGATTTTATTCGCAATTGCACTTTGACTTTTACCCATTTTACGAGCCAATTCGATTTGACTCATACCGGATAACGCCATTAATTCAACATAAGCCTTCGCTTCTTCAATGGCACTTAAATCAACGCGTTGAATATTTTCAACAATTGCCAGTTCCGCACTGGTTTGTTGATCAACATTAATTACATAACAAGGTACCTTATCCAATTGGGCAAGTTTACAAGCACGATACCTTCTTTCACCCGTTACGATGGAATAGCCATGATTATCTTTACGTACAGTAATGGGCTGAATTAAACCATTGGCTTGTATGGAAGCAGCCAATGATTTAATTTCTTGCTCATCAAAATACAATCGTGGTTGATTGGCATTTGGATGAATCTTTTCTAATTTAATAAACTGTACGTTATACATAAACTTCTTTCTATAATGGTTTCTTTTTTATTTGAGCGTAGTTACGTGGGTATTTGCTTGAACATTGATTGACTTTTTTAATTATTAACGTAATATGTTGACCTTGATCTTCACACGTATAAGTACACTCACTCACATATTCACATCCCAACTCTTTTAAAGCATGTTGACTATTGAATAATTCATCATTTGCTTTACTTCCTTTTAAAGCGATAAAATTCCCACCCACTTTAAGCAAAGGAGTACAAAGTTCTAACAATATGGGAAGATTTGCTACTGCTCTTGCAGTAACAGTATCAAAGTATTGCAACAATTCTTTGCAATCTTCACTGCGTTTATTCACCAATGTGACATTATCTAAATGGCATTGATTAACAACTTCTTGTAAAAAAGTAACCCGTTTTCGTGTTGGTTCAATAAGTGTAAAGTGATGATTTGGATAACAGATAGCCCAAACCATACCAGGAAATCCTGCACCTGAGCCTATATCTGCAACCTTATTGCCTAAAGCAGTAACAAATGTAGGATAAATACAATCCATAAAATGTTTATCCCAAACTTGTTCTTCTTCACTTATAGCAGTTAAATTCATCTTTTCATTCCAAGAAACTAACAATTGGTAATATCGTTGCAATTGTTCTAATTGGCCGGCGGATAATGTTAATCCATTGGATAAACATGTTTGATAAAATTGATTTCTATTCATTGGTATTACCGATAATTAAATTGGCATAAGGTAAAGTTTCAATCCAATCACAGAATACTTGCCATTCAGGTAATCGATGATGTCGACGTTGAGCATAAATTGTTTTTAATTGACGATAGTTAGTCGTCATGGACGCAGTCAAACGGAATCCACATGGATTCGTATAAAGAATTTGTAAATATTGTTCATTCAATGATGCAACCATTGCTTTACGTTGCGCTTCATCAGTAATTGTTTTTAACAATTCATTTTCTTGATTATATTTAGCTACTTTTTCTTTCATAATGTCGATGCAACGACTATCCACATACGGCATATATGCTTTATCTAAATCAAATTTAGTAATGCGATGCATAGTAGATTGAGAACTAATGAAATCTAAGAAATGGTAACGTTGTGCTTCAACCCATGCTTTGTTACTTAATGTTAAATCAAATTGGACAATCACTCCATTTAAGAAGTTATCATGTCCACTACCAATAGGAGCAGTCGCTAATTTTTCAATAGTTGCAGTTACATCCCCACTGCATTTATTTATATCCGTTGCAAATGAAAATTTAGAACCACGAAAGCTTGTTTCAATCCCATAAATTTCCACATGATTAATTACTTCTTCGATTCGCATTTTATATCTCCTTGTTTAATTAGCATTGCAAGAACCGCAATATCTGCTGGATTTACCCCAGAAATACGCGAAGCTTGTCCAAGCGTTGCAGGTTGAATTTGTTGCAATTTTTGTTTTCCTTCCAATGATAAATGATTTAATTGATTGTAATCAAAAGGAATAGGTAACTTAACATAGTCCATTGCCATTAATTTATTCGCTTCACGTTTCGCTTTATCAATATAACCTTGATACTTAACTTCAATTTCAACTTGTTTTGCGATTGATTCATCCACTGGAATATTCAATGCGTTAGCCAAAGGATAGGCTTGAATACCCACACGTTTAAGTAAATCAATAGCTTTTAAACCTGCAGTTAATGGTTGTTGACCAATAGAAATCAAGTAATTTGTTAAAGCGTCTTGTTTCGAGGCAGTTGTTGTGGATAACGCCTGTTTAAATTGATCAATGGCAGATAGTTTTGCTTTAAATGCGGCTGCTCTTGATTCACTTAATGTTCCATATTCAATAGCATATGGAGATAAACGTTGATCTGCATTATCATGGCGTAATAATAATCTAAATTCAGCACGTGATGTAAGTAAGCGATAAGGTTCTTTTGTACCCTTTGTTACTAGATCATCAATCAATACCCCAATGTAGGATTCATCTCTTCGTAAAATTAATGGATCAATACCATCAATGGCTAACGACGCATTTAATCCCGCGATTAATCCTTGCCCCGCAGCCTCTTCGTAACCACTCGTTCCATTAATTTGACCCGCACCATATAAATTATCAATGGATAAATATTCCAAACTTGGTTTTAATTGCAATGGATCAATCGCATCGTATTCTATAGCATATGCATATTTTTTAATGACGCAATTTTCTAATCCTGGCAATGAATGAATCATTTGATCTTGAACAGAATGTGGCATACTGGTCGAGAAACCTTGCACGTACGTAGTATCCAAATCCTTACTTTCAGGTTCTAAAAACAATTGGTGGCGTGGCTTATCGGCAAAACGAACCAATTTATCTTCAATACTTGGACAATAACGTGGACCCACCCCTTTAACTAACCCAGAATACATTGCACTTTCATGAATATGTTCATGAATAATTTCATGAGTTTTGGGTTGGGTATAAATTAAATAACAAGGCCATTGTTTGTCAAATGGAAGAATAGATTCTGTCTCATAACTAAAGGATACAAACTCATCACTTCCACATTGAATTTCCGCTGCGCCAAAATCAATTGAATTTGTTAATATACGCGCTGGCGTTCCTGTTTTTAAACGGAACAAGCGCAATCCATTTTCTCTTAATGATTCACTCAATGCATTGGTTGTTGGTTGGCCATCTGGACCTGATTCTGTGGCTGTATTTCCTACCAAAATGGTAGAAGCCATATATGTTCCGGTTGTTAAAATTACTTTTAGTGCATGAATTGTTTCATTTTTTGTCTTTACACCATAGCATTTATGATCATTTACCAAAATGGCTTCCACGCAATCTTCAATCACTGTTAAATTGGGTGTATTTAAACAGACAGTTTGCATGTATTGGCTATAGGCTAACTTATCGGATTGTACCCGTAATGCTTGAACGCCCACACCCTTTGCACTGTTTAGCATTTTAAATTGTAAAGCGGTCGCATCAGCTGCTTTACCCATCATTCCACCAAGTGCATCAACTTCGCGCACAACAATTCCCTTAGCGGGACCACCCACACTTGGATTGCATGGCATCGATGCAATATGGTGAATATCTAACGTAATCAATGCTGTTTTTTTATTACGTTTTGCAGCAATTAATGCAGCTTCAACCCCAGCATGTCCACCGCCAACAACTACGACATCAAATTCTCTCATTAATACTCTTTTCTTTTCTTACTTCATTAAGGCACAAAAAGGAAAGAACGCATCTTTTCCTTTTTTTAAATTAGAACAATCCTTCAATATTGCCATCGCTATCAAAACCAATATGGCAAGCTGCAGGATCTTTTGGTAATCCTGGCATTGTTAATACACTACCAGCATAAGCAATTACAAACTCTGCACCTGTATTTACTTTTACATCACGAATATGCAAAACATGATTTTCCGGTGCACCAACAATTTTTGGATCATCTGTAAAACTGTTGGGTGTTTTAGCCATACAGATTGGATAATTACCATAATTAGCTTGCATTACGCTTAATTTTTCCAATACTTCTGGCCCATATTCAACACTGGATGCATGGTAAACCTTAGTGGCAATGGTTTGAATCTTTTCAACCAATGGTAATTCATCTTCATAAAGATAGTTAAAATCATTCTCAATTTCACAATTAGCAATAACTTTATTTGCTAATTCAATGCACCCTTCGCCACCTTTTGCCCAACCATCAGAAAAACTGAATGCAATATTATGTTCATTTAACCAATTTTCCAATGCATCTATTTCTTTTTGGGTATCATTTACAAAGTGATTAATGGCAACAACTACAGGCAAACCATAGCGACGACAATTTTCCACATGACGCATTAAGTTTGCACATCCACTTAAAAGTGCGTCTACATCCTCATTTATTAATTCACTAACGTCTTTACCACCATGCATTTTCAATGCACGAATAGTAGCCACTAAAACAATACAGTTAGGTTTTAAATCCCCTTTTCGACATTTAATATCTAAGAATTTTTCAGCTCCTAAATCAGAACCAAAACCCGCCTCAGTGACAACATAATCCGCTAATGCTAACGCACTTCGCGTTGCAATTAACGAATTGCAACCATGGGCAATATTAGCAAATGGACCACCATGAATAAAAACAGGATTATTCTCTAAAGTTTGTACTAAATTCGGATTAATTGCATCTTTTAGAATCACTGCCACAGCACCAGATACACCTAAATCTTTAACAGTTACTGGATTACCATCCATGTTATAAGCAACAATTAATTGATCCACACGTTGTTGCAAATCATTTAAATCTTTACTTAAACATAAAATAGCCATTAATTCTGTAGCTACTGTAATGACAGCATGATCTTCACGTTCAACACCATTTACCTTAGCACCTTGAGCAATTGTTGTGCAACGTAATGTACGATCATTCATATCCATGCAACGATTCCAAACAATATTATTAATATCAACATTTAATGGATTTCCTTGATAGATGGAATTATCCAAACAAGCTGCTACTAAATTATTTGCACTTGTTAATGCGTGGAAATCACCAGTAAAGTGTAAGTTAATATCTTCCATCGGAACCACTTGAGAATAACCACCACCAGTAGCCCCACCTTTTAAACCAAAAACAGGCCCCATGCTAGGTTCACGTAAACAACCACATGTTTTCTTACCAACTTTAACCAATCCATCCAACAAACCAATCGTAACTGTTGATTTACCTTCCCCAGCTTTCGTAGGGTTAATGGCAGTAACCAAAATCAGTTTACCCGGATTATTTTCTTTTTGAACTTTTAAACAATAATCTAAATCAATTTTTGCTTTATCTTTTCCATAAGGAATAATTGCATCATGATCAATACTTAATTTGTCCGCTACTTTTTCAATCGCTATTTTTTTCGCTTTGCGAGCAATTTCAATGTCACTCATTCTTGTTCTACCTTCTTTCTACCTTGGAATGCTTGTTTTAATGTCGTACTATCCGCATAATCGATTTGACCACCCATTGGTAATCCTTTGGCAATACGCGTTACTAGTGCATCCGTTGATTTAAGTTTATTGCTAATATATAACGCTGTCATCTCCCCATCCATTGTTAATGGAGTGGCAACAACAATTTCTTTAATTTGTGTGGTTTCTATTCGTTTAAATAATGCATCCAATCCAATATCCTGAGGATAAATTCCTTTTGACGCACTAATCACGCCATTTAAGACATGATAAACCCCTTGATAAACACCTGCATTTTCAATAGCTAATAGATCTTTACTACTGGAAACAACACAACATAATTGATGATTGCGTGTTTCATCGCTACAGACGGTACATACCTCACTATCACACAAGTTGCCACAAACCTGGCAATGATTGATATTTTCTATATCATAAAGACTATTTGCCAATGATTCACGTACATTACTTGGGCTATTTAATAATGCAAATGCATAACGTTCCGCTGTTTTTAATCCTACACCCGGCAAGACTTGCAAAGCATCAATCAATGCTTGAAACGATTTAGGATAAACCATTAGCGCAACAATGAATTAATATCGAATGAATTACCCAAGCTTTCCATTCCTGCTTCTTTTTCTTGAGTAACATTTCTTAATGCTTCATTTAACGCCAATGTAAGGTAATCTACTAAAATATCTTTATTATCCAAAGATAATAAATCATTATCAATTGCTAAATTAGTAATTTCATAATTGCCATTTACACTTACACTCACTGCGCCGCTTCCTGCATTGGCATTGAATTCTTTTGCCGCCAATTCAGCTTGTTGTTTTTCCATTTGTTTTTGCATTTTCATTGCTTGTTGCATAAAGTTTTTAAAATCCATGTTATTACTCCTCTTTGATAATTAGTTTATCTTTAAATAGTTCTTTTAATTTCTTTTCTGTGGGACTTGCATACGCTTGATCACTTATCAATTTAATTTCTATTGGTTTTGGTAACGCTTTTTGTTGCGCAAGATCACGGAATATATTTCGTAATTTCAGCCCATGTGCATGATCAATTGCGACAATTTTCTTTTCCACAAAAAATGCTTTTTGGTAAAGTTTTTGTATTTCGTAATTTGTCTCGAACTCATTAATTTGTTCAACAATATCGCCATACATAGAGTCAACAATTAAGAAACGTTCTCCTGAAGCATAAACTTGACATTGTTGTAACAACGCCACAATTTTACCACTCCTTAAATCAATACGGTACTCATTTAAATGGGTAAAATGTTCTTCATCTTCTTGTTTACAAGTACGTTGCGCCTGAACCAACAACCCCATCAAATAATCATTATCGTATACTTCACCATGTTTTGATTGATTATTTAACAATTTAATTTCTTGTTTTGGTGTATCATCTTTCTCTTGCTCACTAGCAGACGATTGTGCGGAGATTGATTTACTTGACGTTGATTCAATCACAGCATCTTCGTTAATATCAGTAACTGTTGGTACTGTTTCACGTGAAACATTTTCTTCTTTTATTGTAGCAACAGGTTGTTGTTGTGGCGGGTAAACAGCATTTATTGATGTTTTATTATGCGTCACACTTTGTTCATAGTTAGATTGCACTGTATCCCCATCAAATACTTCCATATTTTTTAAACACGCAATCTCAAAATAAGAAACAACATCATTACCAAAGCGCAAATCGTTATTTGTTTTTAACCAAATATCAATGCTATCCAGAAATTGTTTAGCAAGCATATGATGTGTTAACGATTCAATCTGTTCTTGAATACACAATGTCATTAGAGAAAGATCACTTGTGTATAAATAAGCAACTGCATCTTTATAAAGTTGCAATATATCCAAGATTAACCGCTTAAAATCTACACCTTTTTGATTTAATTGATCGATTAGCGCCAACGTTTTCGCAACATCTTTGTGTTTTAATCCATCAATCAAATCCAATTTAGTTTCAATACTGGTTAATCCGTAAACTTCATTAACTGTATCAATTGTTACTTTACCCTGAGTATAAGCGACGCATTGATCTAATATAGAAAGACAACTTCTCACCCCACCACTCGCTAACGACATAATAGCCACGAGCGCATTGTCATCAATATCTATATTTTCTTTTGAAATTATATAACGCAATCGTTTTTCCATATCATGATTATCCACTTTTCGGAAATCATATCGTTGACACCTAGAGATAATCGTCGGAATAACTTTATGTGGTTCTGTTGTTGCTAAGATAAAAACAACATAACTTGGTGGCTCTTCTAAAGTTTTTAATAACGCATTAAACGCACCTGCCGATAACATATGTACTTCGTCAATAATATAGACTTTATATTTACTGTTCATTGGTGGGTATTTTACTTGGTCAATAATATCCCGTATTTGATCAACTCCATTGTTACTGGCAGCATCAATTTCAATAATATCAGCATTACTATCATTATCGCAAGCTACACAAGAAGCACATTGGTTACATGGAATCGGTAGTTGTTCACTTTGACAATTAATCGCTTTTGCCAATAGCTTAGCAACCGAAGTCTTTCCTGTTCCTGCCGGACCACAAAAAAGGTAAGCATGAGCAATTTTATTTGACGTTATGGCATGTTGCAACGTTTCAACAATTGCATCTTGTCCAACAACATCTTCAAACGACTTTGGTCGATACGTACGATAAATAGCCTTATAACTCATTGTTTACCCTTTCGTTTACCTCTAAAATAATTGGTTAATATTTGCGAACATTGTTCTTGATATACACCACCAAGTATTTGCGGATAATGATTAAACCCTTTGATTTCTTGGATATGCAAACAAGAATCCGCACAACCTCCCTTTGGATCATATGCACCATAAACTACACGTTTGATCCGAGATTGGATAATTGTACCCATGCACATCATACACGGTTCCAATGTCACATATAGTGTACACCCATCCAAATGCCATGTATTCAACTTTTTACATGCTTTTTGAATACATAAAAGCTCAGCATGGCCTGTGGGTAATTGTTGTTGTTCTTTATGATTATAACAACGACTTAAAATGTTATTATTTCCGTCAACAATAACACAACCTACCGGCACTTCATCTTTGCATCGCGCTTTTATTGCTTGCTGATATGCAACCTTCATAAAATGAAGATCTAATTCATTTTGACTCATTTCCATATACAAAAAATGGTACACACAAACTTAATTGCCGTAGTGCTGCTACCTTCCGGTCCTGACACGATTAGGTTAAGAATGTTGTACCAATAAATATAATACCAAGAAGCACTATATAATGCAATAACGACGTCTAATAATTATTCTAATGTTTCACGTGAAACATTAAAGGTATCCGAAATTACGAATACCTATAAATTACTATTTCTTAGGCGTTAATACAGCTTTACCACCCATATAAGGACGTAACGCTTCAGGAACCGTTACACTGCCATCTGCGTTGTAATTATTTTCAATTAACGCAATTAACCCACGTGGCGTAGCAACAACCGTATTATTTAACGTGTGCAAGAAGTAATTTCCTTTATCACCTTTCACCCGAATACCTAAGCGACGTGCTTGTGCATCTCCTAAATTAGAACAAGAACATACTTCGAAATATTTTTGTTGACGTGGTGACCACGCTTCAATGTCACATGATTTAACTTTTAAATCAGCCAAATCACCAGAGCAACAATTTAATTGACGTACAGGAATATTCATATTACGGAAAATTTCCACAGAGTAACGCCACATTTTTTCATACCACTCCATGGATTGCTCAGGTTCACATAATACGATCATTTCTTGCTTTTCAAATTGATGAACACGGTATAATCCTCTTTCCTCAATGCCATGGGAACCGCCTTCTTTTCTAAAGCACGGTGAATAAGAAGTCATTGTAATTGGCAATTGATCTTTTTTAACAATTTGATCTTTGAATTTACCAATCATGGAATGTTCACTGGTACCAATTAAATATAGATCTTCTCCTTCAATCTTGTACATCATTGCTTCCATTTCTGGAAATGACATAACACCTTCAACAACATTAGCATGAATCATAAATGGTGGAATTGCATAGGTAAATCCTTTATCAATCATATAATCACGCGCATAAGCAATCATTGCTTCATGTAAACGTGCAATATCTCCTAATAAATAATAGAAACCTTGACCACTAGTTCTTCCTGCAGCATCTTTATCCATTCCATTTAATGTATCAATAATATCTGCATGGTACGGAATTTCATAATCAGGTACTACCGGTTCACCAAAACGTTCAACTTCTACATTTTCACTATCATCTTTGCCAATAGGAACACTTGCATCAATAATGTTTGGAATAACCATCATTTTTGCTTTTATTTCTTCAGCTAATTTTTCTTCTGAAGCCTCTAAATCGAGTAATTGTTGACTAATGGATGCTACTTCTTGCTTTGCCGCATTTGCTTCGTCCATCATTTTTTTAGCCATGTACATTCCAATGGTTTTACTTATTTTATTCTTTTGAGAACGTAATTCATCCCCTTTAGCTTTGGAAGCACGGTAATCCTTATCCATTGCAACAATTTCGTCAACTAAAGGTAATTTTTCATCTTGAAATTTTTTCTTAATGTTTTCCTTTATTAATTCTGGGTTTTCTCTAAATAATTTAATATCTAACATTGCCTACTCCTTATAAATAAAAAAAGAATCTTCCGATAAGGGACGATTCCTCGTGTTGCCACCCAATTTATTAATATGTTTCACGTGAAACATATTAATCACTTTCATGCTGATAACGGTAGCAACCGACATCCCTTTCAGGTTTCTCTCCAAGGTAGATTCAAACGATGATTCGGTAAGTTCGCACCAACCACTTACTCTCTTGATTCGTTCATTCGTCCTACTATTCCTTTTCAACGAGCTAATAGTAGTTTAACATACTTTTTAAAAATGAAAGGAACTTTATTGTTTTTTAGTCATTCAAAACCAAAAAGTTTTATAATTAATATATGATTAAAAAAATAACGCTTATAGTAGCTTTACTACTTACAGGTTGTTCTTTGGTTAAAGAACCTGAAAATACTAATTATTCTGAAGTCTTTATGGAAGAAAATTCCAAAACCGCATTGGAAGTTATTAACCAAGCGTACAGTGATTTAAATAATCGAGAATCTTTAGATTTAACAACCACGTTGTATCAACGTAATATTATCGTTCCGGTAGATTTAAGTGATATTCCAATGTTAGAAACCATTGATCAATGTCAGCCATTAACCGATCAACACAGTAACGCAGCATTTATTGGAATATGTCCAATTAACGATAAGTACCAAGCACAAATTAAAATATTTGATCTCAATGAAGATTTTTGGTCTTCTGGTGAAATCACAATCCAATACATCACTATCCCTAATGGAAGTGAATATCAAGATGTAATCGATATAGCAACACCATTGTTGGATAATCGGCAAAATGCTTTAGATTTATTATTTGGCTACACAAGTGTTTGTTTAAACGATACAGAAGATTCACTAACTTGTTTAGTAACAGATGATCAACAACAAGGTATTGATTATTTAAATGTTATTAAAAGCACTGCTTCATCCATATTTTCACAAGAATTTTTAGCAGATTACGATACTATTCTTTATAATAGTAATACGGCAGTTTGGAAATTAGATGAGCAAGGTTTGCATTTAACCTTAGTAAACGATATGCTCACACCTGCCTTCCAATATGAAATAAATACAATTGGTGCAGTAAGTTATAGTAATAACTTATTAACGATAAATTGTTGCGTTTCTTACATGAATGAAACAGTCAATGATGTCCATGAAATCCAACTCATCGATGAAGGTGAAGGTTACCGTATTTTATCATTAAATTAAAGAGGAATAACATATGTCTCAACAAATTAAACTTAGTAAATGTGTTGATATTAATCCAAACAATAAAGCGTTATTTTGTATTCAGAATAAATGTGTTAACTGTGGAATGTGTTTAAATAAATGTAAACAAAGCGCTGGTGCCTGTGGATTCTATGATATCGCTGATACAAAGAATAACCATCAAATATGTATTGGTTGTGGACAATGTATTCTTGTTTGTCCTACAGGTGCTTTAGTAGAAAAACGACATTGGGTTAATTCCATTAAAGATATTATTGACCCAAATAAGAAAGTTGTATTTATAACCGCCCCTGCAACACGAGTAGCTTTCGGTGATGCTTTTGGATTGCCACCAGGACAAAATGTTGAATCTAAATTGGTTGGTGCATGTCGCAGTGTTGGCGCAGACTATGTATTTGATACAAGTACAGGTGCTGATTTAACAGTAATGGAAGAAGCAAGTGAATTAGTGCATCGATTAATGAATAACGGTAAACTCCCAATGTTTACTTCCTGTTGTCCTGCTTGGGTTAAATTTGCTGAAACCTTTTATCCCGAATTAACTGATAATTTATCCACATGTAAATCCCCTATCGCAATGATGGGTACATTAGTTAAAACTTATTTTGCTAAAAAAGAAAACTTAGATCCAAATAATATTGTTGTTATTTCTGTGACACCATGCACTGCGAAAAAATTTGAACAAGACCGTGAAGAAACGTGGGCCAATGAAGTGGGTAAAAATGACATTGATTACACAATTACTGTCCGTGAATTAGCCGAATGGGTTCAAGCTAAAAATATAACATGGGAAATGATTGATAATAGTGAATTTGATTTATTCTTGCCAAAAGGTAGCGGTGCCGGAATTATCTTTGGAAACACTGGTGGTGTCACCGAAGCAACCTTGCGTACAGCGTACTACTTAATTAATGGTGTGGAAGCTCCATCGGATTTCTATAAATTAGAGCCTGTACGCGGATTAACTGCTATTAAACAAGCTGAAATTGATTTAAAAGTTAAAACAATCAACGTTACAGTCATTCAAGGTACTGCTATTGCTCGTAATTTCTTTGAACATTTAAAAGTAAATCAAGATCAACAAATTGATTTTATCGAAGTTATGGCGTGTCCAGGAGGATGCATTGCTGGTGGTGGTCAACCAAAATTCCCTGCCCCACGTATGGAAGCAGTTAAACAAGCAAGGATCCAAAACTTATACAAAGCTGATGAAGCGAGTGAACGACGTTGTGCCCACAAATCATCAGTTGTCATTGATATTTACAATAGTTTCTTAGATAAACCATATTCAGAAAAATCCGAACATTATCTGCATACTAAAGGATTTATTGATCGAAGTGGTGATTTAGGCAATATGAATGTTCATGAATTAAATATTAAAGCAAGTGAACTTGCTCAATAGTAAAAAAAGATATGACTTTAAAATGTAGTCATATCTTTTTTCATGCCAAATATAAATTTTACTTACATTTTTAATATAAGTAATCAAAAATCATCATTTAGAAACAATCGTCGTTAAACTTTCCAAACATTTGCCTACTTTAGTTAATGCAGTAAATGCGAAAGTATTTTTTAAATAATCAATGAAATATTGCGTTAAACCACCCGTAAATAGCGCCATAAAAATGGTTCCAATACCAACTCCGGACAATTTATGTAAGAATATTAAAGAAAGTATGCAAGCACTACTAACAAAAATCAAATCACACGTAGTTTTAACTTTCTTAACCGATACATTGAGAAAATACGATAAATCCTTAATAAACCCATCAAAAGGCATTAATGGCATGGAAGATAGAATAAATAATGCTGCACCAAAACTAATCAACACCCATCCTAAAATAAAGTAAATAATTCGCATTACAAGTAAATTAGGTAATGGACTTACAATCAATTCAAATAAGTCAACCAGTAAACCAAATACAAATGCTATCACAAAACTATAAACGTATGTATGTTTAGGTTGATGGGTAATAGCAATTAAAATTAAAAGCAATACCGTTTGAACAATAAAATTTGTCATTCCAAAACTAACAAATGGAAATATCTCACTAATAACTAGTGGTAAACTACTTAATGTTGAAACCCCAAAAACAGATTTTACCAATAGCGCAATGGCTAGACTATTGATAAACAATGCAGCAATAAACGCTCCTTCTTTACTGAATTGTTTTTTCATCATTTAAAAAATTAATGTAGCAATTGGATAACCAACAAATGTTACAACCAATACTGAGATAAACATGGCAATAAAACCATATAACATCATTTGCATTGTATTTGTCCAACCACTACTGCCTGCCACTGCAACACATGGCATTGCTGGCGGCGTAGCAAAGGCATACGATGCCATTGCTCCAATCACAATAATTAAACCTGGAACATTCATATTTGTCATTCCAGCAGTAATGGATAATGCTGCCGTTGTTACTAATGTTGCAGTTACCATATTACTGGATAAATTCGTTTGTAATGCTGCCCACAACGCAAAAATAAGTACCATGATAATTGGAGAAAGTCCTGCAATCATTGGCGACAATGTTGCAGATAACCAAGCCGTAAAACCAATATCGGCATTTGTTAATGCGCTACCTATTGCAAGTGTTCCTGCACACATAATTAAACTTGGCCACGAAACACCTTTAGACATTGCTTCACCAATTGTTAACAACGGTTTACCATCAACACGAATAGTGCATAATAAAACAATTCCAATTAGCGGTGGCATTGCAGTACCTAATCCATCAAACCATTTCAGGAAATCGTATACAGTTCCGGAAGTTATCATTAACATCAATAACCCAGGAACCACCCATAAAACAATGACTAATCCAAAGATAGCTAAAATAATTTTTTCTGAAAGTGTTGTTACTTCTTTACTTCCCTTTATTTGTTGGATATCAAAATTTTCAAATGCATCCATATTAGGTTTTAAGAATAATTTAAAACTTAACATAACTAACACAAAGGTTACAATTCCTACTGGAATAGCTGTTATCATATAGCGAGCATAATCAATTGCCACACCATACATATCCGCATATAATCCCATACCAATCAAAGGAAATACATGGGCAATCGGTGTCATACCGGAAGAAACACCACAGAAAATTACTGTGCTTATCATTAACATTGCCGCGAGTTTATCCCCTTTTTTTAAATTTAATAAGGTACATATTTCTTCATGTATTGGTAAATATACAAAGAATAAAACGGTCGGTGAAATAAACATTCCTAAAAATATAATTGATGCTCCATATAATGTTGCAAAATACCACGGCCCTTTTTGCGCAAGTTTACTTGTAATAAATGATAACGCGATGCGTTTAATATAACTTGTTTTACTTAACGCATACGTAACAACAAAAGTAAACATCAAGAAAACGAATGTCATATTTCCGTAAGATCCAGAAAGAATACTTTTAAAACTTAACTCCGGAACTAATGCTAACGCACCAAGTAACAAAATGGATGGCCAATCTATAGACACCGTTAACCATAAAATTAATACGCCAATAAATATTCCAACGACTTGCATTCCTGAAGCACTCAATCCACTTGGTGCAGGAACAAACCGTAAGCCAAACATGAACAATAACGCTATGGCAAGTGTTACATAAAATTTAAAATTATTATTTTTCATTCTTTTCCCCTTTAAATTAAAGCATTTTGCTTAATTAATTCTTCTTGGATTGCTTCAACATCTAATTGATTCGTTCTAGCATAATAAGCAGCGGCAACACCAGCTGCTTGACCAGTTGCAAAACTTGTACCCATCACTCTTAAAGAAGCCAAAGCAACACTATCACACGATATGCACCGTCCAGCAGCAAGTAAATTTGTAATATCCTTAGAAACCAATGCACCCAATGGAACACCAAAATAATCATTGTCACAAATTGATTGATAACTTAACCCACTATTTTTGTGCATTTCCACAGGCCAGCCTGCGCGTGCGATAGAATCTTTACTTTTCACTGCTCTTAAAACATCTTCCCCTTGAATCATCGTTTTTCCCACCATTCGGCGTGATTCCCTGATTCCTAAATAAGGTGCACTGCTTTTTAAATTTACATTGTTGAAGTTAGGTGCATATTGTTTTAATGCTTTAACATATGCATTTCCTTTTTTTCTTAATTCAATCAAGCTTTGCGTTAAAGTTGAGCCACTTAAATTATTTAACTCAATACTTGGGATTGTCATGTACCCATAAGTATCTCCTTTAACTTTGATAATCATACCCCTTTCTTTATCCAAATGGGTAGCTCCATTTGCTTTTGCTTGTTTAATTGCACTCTCAATGGTTTCAATTTTAATTTCATCACTTGGTAGATTATCCACTAAACACGATAAGGATGATTGTTGGACATGGTGCGATTGATCTCCCCACATCGTTTGTATATGAGCACTATTTAATAGATTCGCATCACCCGTTGTATCAATAAATACTTTAGCCTTTACTAAATACTTATCATCATCATCCATAACAATTATTGACTCAATCTTTTGATTATTAACATTCACATCAATTAAAGTTGTGCAAAGTCTAACATCCATTGCTGATTCCAAAATTAAATCATCTAAAACTAATTTTAATATTTCTGGATGAAATCGAATTGATGCATTTTTAGTGCTTGGATTGATTACATAATTTATATCTTCGCCATAATCCTTTAACCGTTGCAACACTTCATCACCAATTCCTTTTACACATTGTGTTGGCAGTTCTCCTTTCGTGAAAAATCCACAAAAAGCACTCACCCAAGCATTGGTAGCTTGGCCCCCCAAATAGGCATTTCGTTCAATTAATAGTGTCTTACATCCACATCGAGATGCAGCGATGGCACTAGCAACACCTGCACTTCCACCACCAACGACAACGACGTCATAGCTTAACGTTTGCATATAAATCCTCCTAATTAAATTATGTAGTAAACGTTTACATATGTATAATAAATTTAATTGATAATTATCATAGAAAATATCTATAATAGAACCATGAACTTCCAACAATTAAAATATGCGCTAACTTTAGCGCAAGAAAAAAGTTTTACCAAAGCTTCTGAGAAATTATATATAACACAACCAACACTATCATTTCAAATCAAAGCACTGGAAGATGAATTAAACACTCCATTATTTATTCGCAATCGTAAAGGTATCCAATTAACTTATGAAGGTGAATTGTTCATTGAATTTGCCAATGAAACATTACAAAAATTTGATAAATGCCAAACCAAAATGGAACAACTTGACCAATTGGGTGGTAATTTAACAATTGGATTGTATTGGATGTTTGGGTATACGAAATATGGATATTTAATGGATGCATTCACCAAAGAACATCCTAACATTAATTGTTCGTTTATCATTGATGGCTCAATTCCGTTAATTGATAAAATGATTCACAAATACACCAGCACGATACTTTGGATATTTCTTT
>CALCFG010000065.1 GCA_937900565.1 uncultured Erysipelotrichaceae bacterium | reverse complement strand
ATGATTCACAATGAGCTTGATATTGCCATTATTACCGGAATCTACACAATTAATGATCATGATTATATTAATTTATCCAAACATTTAAACATTATTTTATTGGATGAATCGCCACTGGTTTTATTGGCGAATAAAAATTCTTCTCTCGCTATTAAACAACAAATTAAACTCACCGATTTAGACAATCAAAATTTATTTATGGTATCTAAAGCATCAAATATTTATCCATTTGTAGCCAAATATTTTAAAGAAACAGAAGTAAAACCTAATATCTGCTTTCAAGTGGCACAATATAATCTTGCCTATTCTTTTGTTACAAAAACAACATACCAACATTACCCAAATAAAGACGATGTAATTGCAATTAATATTACACCAACTATCACTCGCAAACTTTATCTCATCTATCCAAAAAAATCACTTAATTCATCGATCAATACACTTAAAGAATACTTATTAACGAAGTAGATTAATAAAAAAAATGTGGGTTTCCTTAATCAAATTAGGATACAACCCACATTTTATTAGTAGTTTATAAAACCAAAGTAATTACTATAGTAATGCAATCAACTTAAGGAAGTTTATTTTATTCAGAATCTTGAGATTCATCGATTACTTGAGAATCACTTTCTTCGTGCAATACAATTGCTAAGTTAGCAAAATGTTCACCATCATTAAGGTTCATTAATTTAACACCTTGGGTTGCACGTCCACTTGGGCGTAAATTATTTAAATCAATACGAATCATAATGCCACCATCACTCATGAGTAATGCATCTTCATTACCATTAATGGCTACTAACGCAGTTAAATCACCAGTTTTCTCACTAATTCGTGTGGTCATAACACCTTTACCACCGCGTTTACTTAAGCGATATTCACTTAAATCGCTCATTTTACCAATACCATTGGCACTAACTGTGAAAACATATTGACCTAATGCATTACTTGTCATACCAATTGCTTTTCCACCATCCACATTAAATCCTTTAACCCCCATGGAAGTACGTCCACTGTCCCGTACATCACTTTCATTAAAACGTACTGCTTTACCATTACTTCCCGCAATGACAATTTCATCATTACCCGTTGAAGGAATGACAGTTAATAATTCATCATCATCCCGAAGCACAATGGCAATTTTACCACCAGTACGAATACTATCAAATTCTTCAATGCGTGTTTTCTTAATCAATCCATTAACTGTGGCAAAGCATAAATAATGCCATGGAGAATCTTGGGCTTGAATTGGTAATAATGTTCTTACCTTTTCTCCTTTTTCAAGGGATAAGAAGTTAACAATCGGAATACCTTTACTAATACGTGAACCTAATGGCACATTGTAACCTTTCATCCGGTAAACTCTTCCTTTATTCGTAAATACCAATAAGAAATCATGAGTATTCATGCTTACGAATTGTTCGATCATGTCGTCTTCATTCATGCTCATGCCTTTAATTCCACGACCGCCACGATTTTGTACACGGTAAGTATCCAATGGCAAACGCTTAAAGTATCCATTACTTGTTAAAGTAACAACAATTTCTTCTTTGGCGATTAAATCTTCATCTTCCATTGAAGCACTACCTTCAATGATTTCAGAACGACGATTATCTCCATATTTATTCCGAATTTCCAATAATTCTTGTTTAACAATAGTTTTAACTTTATTCACATCAGCCAAAATTTCTTGATAATTCGCAATGCGTGCTAATAATTCATTGTATTCAGCTTCAATTTTATCTCTTTCCAATCCAGATAAACGGCGAAGTTGCATACTTAAAATTGCTTTTGCTTGCGCTTGCGATAATTTGAATTTTTCCATTAATTCATTAGTTAATTGATCATCATTACCTTTACAGGAACGAATGGTATGAATAACGGCATCAATATTATCAATTGCAATTCTAAATCCTTCTAAAATATGCGCTCTATCTTGCGCTTTTTTTAAATCATAGCGCGTACGACGCGTTACAACATCAATTTGGTGATCAGTGTAAACATTTAATAATGCTTTCATCCCTAATAGTTGAGGTACATTATTCACCAATACGATATTATTCACAGCAAAGCTAGATTGTAATGGCGATAAACGATACAATTGATTTAAGATAACATCCGGTTGCGCATCTTTTCTTAATTCAATTTCAATATGAATTCCATTCATATTACTCGTATCGGTTAAAGCAGTGATACCATCAATAACCTTTTCACGAACTAATTCCGCAACTTTTGCGACAAGCACACTTTTATTTACCATGTATGGAATTTCACTGACAATTAGAATTGCTTTACCATTAGGTTTTATCTTCGTTTCAATGCGTGAACGTGTAATAACCGTACCTTTACCAGTCTCAAAATAACTTTTAATTCCACTGCGTCCTACGATAATTCCTCCCGTAGGAAAGTCCGGTCCTTTAATAATACCCATTAATTCTTTTGTTTCAATATCAGGATTATCCATTAAGGCAATGCATCCATCAATTAATTCTTTTAAGTTATGTGGTGGAATATTAGTTGCCATACCGACGGCAATTCCTTGATTCCCATTGGCCAACAAATTTGGAAATCTTGCAGGCAACACTACAGGTTCTTTTTCATCCCCTTGATAAGTATCAATCCAATCAATAGTATCTTTATTAATATCACGAACAAGTTCCAATGAAATCTTACTCATTCGCGCTTCAGTATAACGCATAGCTGCAGCACCATCGCCATCAATGGAACCAAAGTTACCATGCCCATCCACTAGTGGATAACGATAAGAGAAATCTTGGGCCATACGCACCATTGTTCCATAAATTGCGGAATCCCCATGTGGATGGAAACGCCCCATTACATCTCCGACAATACGCGCACTTTTTTTATGTGGTTTATCTGGGGTCATTCCCAAATCGTTCATACCATAAACAATTCTTCGATGCACTGGTTTCATACCATCTCGTGCATCTGGTAATGCTCTGGAAACAATTACCGACATGGAATATTCTAGAAATGATGTACGCATTTCTTGGCTAAATTCAGTTAATGTTATTTTTCCATGATTAAACGATGACGAATCCACTTCATTCTCTTTATCATTTACTTCATTTAGTTTTTCTTCACTCATACATCTTTCCTTTCTAGAAATCTAAGTTTTGCACATAGTGCGCATTTTGGACGATAAAGTCTTTTCTCGGTTCAACTTCATCTCCCATTAACATACTTAATACTTGATCTGCTTCAATGGCATCATCAATCGTCACACGTTTTAATGTTCGACGTTGCGGATCCATAGTTGTTTCCCATAATTGATCAGGGTCCATTTCACCCAATCCTTTATATCGTTGAATATCAAATTTAGTGCCTGCAAAATGTGGTTTAAATGCTTCTAATTCCTCATCAGAATAAGCATACATTGTATCCTTACTATTCCAAATTTTATAAAGTGGTGGTAAAGCACAATATACATATCCTTGCTCAATTACTGGTTTAAAGTAACGGTACAAGAATGTTAATAATAACGTACGAATATGACTTCCATCAACGTCGGCATCGGTCATGATAACAATTTTATGGTAACGTAATTTACTTAAGTCCATTTCCTCACCAATACCACAACCAAATGCAGTGATCATATTTCCTATTTCTGCATTTTCATAAATGCGATTTAATCGTGCTTTTTCAACATTTAATATTTTTCCACGCAAAGGTAATATCGCTTGATAATTACTATCACGTCCTAATTTAGCACTTCCTCCAGCAGAATCCCCTTCGACAATATAAATTTCAGAAATCGTTGCATCTTTGGAATGGCAATCCGCTAACTTACCAGGTAAATTAGAAATTTCCAATACATTTTTACGACGTGTTAATTCTCTTGCTTTTTTAGCTGCTAATCTTGCTTTACTTGCCAAGGATGCTTTTTCAACAATTGCTTTAGCCTCACTTGGATGTTCCAATAAAAATCGTTGAAGTTCTCTACCAACAATACTGGAAACCATTTTACGTACTTCTGAGTTTCCTAACTTTGTTTTTGTTTGACCTTCGTATTGTGGATTGGGATGTTTAATGCTAATAATTGCACATAAACCTTCTCTAACATCTTCCCCTGTTAATCCTTCATCATCTTTTTTTAGTAAATTATTATCTTTAGCATAATTATTGATAATCCGATTTAATGCCATCTTAAAACCATCTTCATGATATCCACCTTCAACAGTATGGATATTATTACAGAAAGTATAGACATTGGAATTATAGGAATCATTGTATTGCAACGACACTTCGATAAGTACTTTATATCCTGTTTCTTCCCCTACTTCTTCGCCTTCACAATAAAAGATTGTTTCATTAACCGGTTGTTTTCCTTTATTTAAGAATTCAACATATTGCTTGATACCACCTTCGTATAAGAATTCATCCACTTTCGGTGTATCGCCTCTTTCATCCGTTAAAACAATGCGAATGCCTTTATTTAAATAAGCCAATTGCTTCAGACGTTCTTTTAATGTGTCATAATCGTAAACAGTAGTATCAGTAAAAATTGTTGGATCGGCTTTAAAACGTACCGTTGAACCATTTTTACCCAAATCACATGTGCCAATTTCATGTAATTTTTGCGCAACTTTACCACCTTCTTTAAATTGACATTGATACAATTTTCCATCTTTAGCAACTGTGACTTCTAGCCATGTACTTAATGCATTAACCACTGATGCACCAACCCCATGCAAACCACCAGAGACTTTATAGGCACCTCCGCCAAATTTACCACCGGCATGTAATACGGTAAAAATGGTTTCTACCGTTGAGATACCTGTCTTTTTATGAATTTCTACAGGCATACCCCGCCCGTTATCCACAACTTTAATGACATCCCCTTTTTCGATAGTTACCGTAATCGTATCGGCATAACCTGCTAACGCCTCATCGATGGAGTTATCGACAATTTCCCATACTAAATGATGTAAACCCCTTACCGATGTACTTCCAATGTACATCCCTGGACGTTTACGTACAGCTTCCAACCCTTCCAATACTTGAATATCATCTTGGGTGTATGATTCTTTAGCTTTTTGTATTTCTTTTTCTAATTCATCCATCATAGCTTATCCTCCGTTGATCGACGATGCGCCCATTTTCAATCATAGTGACACTGGCGACTTTATTAAACCAATCTTCATTTTGACAGGTTGTCACAATGGTTTGTTGTTCTGTATTAAAAAGTGTTAACAAATGTTGTTGATTAAATGTATCCAATTCACTTAATACATCATCCAATAATAAAATTGGGTATTGACCTACTGTATCATGGATCCATTGATTGATTGCTAACTTATAAGCCAAAATTAAGGCTCTTTTTTGCCCTTGTGATGCCACTGTTTTTGCAAGATAATTATCTTTATAAAATAAAAAATCATCCTTATGGCATCCAATGGTTGTCACTTTATTTAACTTATCGTTACTTATATTTGCTTGATATAATTTCTTTAATTGTGTGGATATATTATTTTTACAATCCACACTTGTTTTATATTGCAATGTGACAACACTGGCTTCATTCATAATGTCCGAATAAATCCTGGGTAATGTTTGATTTAAATAATTAATTAATTGATTACGTTTATAAATAATAATACTGGCAACTTGAATCAATTGATCCGTTAATACATCCAAGTAAGTATCATCCACATTATCTTGTTTTAATAAAAGATTTCTCTTCTTTAATAATGCATTGTAATTCATTAATGCATTGAGATAATCCCGATCGCATTTAGCCAATTCTTGATCTATCATGCTGCGGCGTTGACTGGGTTGTTCATCCAACAAAGACACATCGGATGGTAAAAAGATAACGGTTAAGCATTTACCAATGTAATCACTGCTCCGCTTCAATAATTTACCATCATCAAAAATACTTTTACCTTGATTATAGATGACCATTTTAACGTTATGGGATGCGTGATTGCTATAGTATTGCATTTCCACGACACAATTATCTTTATCATGTTGAATCATTGCTTTACTATCATTGATGCGACATGATCTTGTAGAAGCAGCAAAATATATACTTTCCAATAGATTGGTTTTACCTTGACCATTTTTTCCAATCAATATGTTTAATCCAGAGAATGGTTTCCAATTAAGGGCAGTTAAATTACGAAATTGTCGTGTTGTAATGGATTCTACGATCATTATTCAATCACATCTATATTTCCATTAATTTCAATCTCATCACCTGGGTAACATTTTTTACCACGTCTAGTTTCTAAAATTTTGTTTACATAAACTTTATTATTTAATAGATAAACTTTAGATTCTGCACCCGATGATATGTAATCATTGTATTTTAAATAATTTTGCAATGTAATGTATTCACCTTTAATTTTCATTTCATTCCCCTTTCATTTTCTTTATTATTTTACCATATTTAAGCGATTAATGCGAACACGTACCCCTATACTCTATGCATATAAAAAGCCTATTTTCTTCAAAAATAGGCTTTAATTTCAATTTAATAACTAATTATAAGATCTAACAGGCAAAATTAATTGAGTAATGGTGTCATCTGAATCCGATGTGATTAAGAATGCTTTCATTTCACCATCCATTAAGAAATTGACTTGGGCATCATCCAATGCACGAATTGCCTCTTTCGCATAATCACCACAGAAACTAATTTCTATTGGATCACCTTCATAACTTACTGGAATTAATGAGTCCAAACTACTTCCAACTTCTTGGTTACGACTGGAAATATTTAAGATTGATGCATTGGCGGAAAATTTAACCAATGCCATCCCATCATTCTTAATAAATGAACAACGATCCAAAGCATTTAATATTTCCATACTATTTAACACTAATTTTCTTGAATGCGTTGTTGGAATTAACCGTTCTGTTTCTGGGAAAGATCCATCAATTAACCGGGATTGAATGATTGTATCACCAATTAAAAATTGTAAATTCATATCCCCTACATAAATGGTGACAGTTGAATTATCTTCAATGATTTTATCCACAATATCCAAAGTTCGTGCCGGTATTGTCACATTAAAGCTAACAATCGTATCAATTTTTAATTGCTTTCGTGATAAACGAAAAGAATCAGTAGCAATCATAGATAATAGACCTGATTTATTAACTAAATTAACACCCGTTAATACAGGACGTGTTTCCTTTTTACTTACGGCAAAGATTGTTTGGGAAATTGATTTAACCAATTCATCCGCATCAATTTCAAATGAAGTTTCAGGATGTGGCGTTCTGATTTCTGGGTAATCTTCAGCACGCATACCATTGACAGTATATTCAACTTTATTACCTTTGATACGCGTTAAAGTAGTGTCCAATACATCGATGGTTATCGTATCTCCATCGATCTTACGCACCATTTCAAGTAAATAACGCGCATCCAATACAATAACACCGGTAGATTCGACCATAATGTTGTAGTTTTCACTGGTAATTGGAATTGTTTTAATAATTGATAAAGTTGAATCTGCTGCAGTTAATATTAAATTATTATCTTTTAATTCAATTTTAATCCCACTCAAAGATGGAACTGGCGAATTTGGAGATATTGCTTTGCTTACATTGGATAATGCATTATTAAATAAACGTTTGTTAATACTAAATTTCATAAGGGCCTCCCTGTGTTCATTAATTATATAAGAATTATTATTATTAGCTTGTGGAAAAATGTGGAAAACTTAGAAATATCCCAATTTTATCGTGTATTTAAGGTCATAATCATGTGGAATTACTGGGTATAAAAATTGTGGATTTTTTAATGTTCCAATAATTTTTCTAATTCTTTTAATGCAAGTTCATAAGATTTATCGGTTTTACGTAACTTTTCAATTTTATTAATGGAATTCATTACGGTCGAATGGTCTTTGCCGCCAAATTCTGCCCCAATGGCTAAATACGGTAAATCCAATTTTTTACGTATAAGATACATACAAATTTGTCGTGCCATTGAGACATGTTTCGTTCGTGTTTTAGAAATTATTTGTTGACGGGTAAGATTGTAATAATCTGCTACTGTCGTAATAATTTTCCGAGGATTGATATTTCCTGCCAAAGTTTGCTCACTGATGGATTTATCGAATGCTTTTACTGTGAAGGCTAAATCTACGGGCGTTTGCGGATGGTATTGAATAATTTTAAACTGTAATCTTTTCAATGCACCTTCCAATTGCCTAACATCACGAGAAAAATGCGATGCTAAGAATACTAACGATTCTTCATCGATATCATTTTCAAATTCACTGGAATCGGAAAGCTTACGCTTCAAAATAGCTAAACTAGTTTCAAATTCAGGCGAATCCATTCCAACTGTCAACCCTTGATCAAAGCGTGAAATAATGCGTTGTTCCAATCCTTTAATTTCACTTGGTAAACGATCTGAAACTACAATGATTTGCTTATTGTTATTAATTAATTCGTTATAACAATTAAAGAATATTTCATGGCTTTTTTCTTTATTCGCCAAAAATTGAATATCATCCATTAATAAGACATCGTATGTTTTTAATTCATGTTTGAATGCATCAATGGTTCCTTTATGAATGGAACTGGTAACATATTCAACAAAGTCCATCGTTGGCATATAACAAACTTTTGAATTTGGATGATTCGCCAATACATAATTTCCAACGGCACACAACAAATGTGTTTTTCCAATACCTGAATTTCCATAGATAAATAAAGGATTGTAAAACTTACCTGGATTATAAGCACATGCCAATGCGGCAGCATGGCATTCTTTATTGCAATCTCCAATGACAAAATTATCGAAGGTATAAGAACTCATTAATTTATTTTCAATGCCAAAACTACTTGTCGTTTTAGTGGTCTGACTAGATTTCGTCGGATCGATTACGATATTAGTACTTAAATATTGTTCATATTCCTTTTTATCCATTATGGATAATTGTGTTTTGGTATGTGTTAATTCTTGAATTAATTGTTCAATTACATCGTGATTACTTAACGTAATCTGTTTAGTAATTTCACTATTTGCAATGATAATTGTTAATTCTGTTTCTAATAATGCTAACGCACAGCCAGGTTTTATAAATGTGTTAACAATATTACTATCAATTAAATTTCTTTGTTTTATTTGTTCGACTAGCATTTCCATAAATGGTATATTTTGCATGAAGTCGTTTTGCGTATAATTCTTTTCCATATTACCCCTAAGACATTACTAGAATAGCATAGGTTTTTTCTGAGTTTAAGCATGAAAATGTGGATAAAAATTCTTTCCACATACTATTGTGGAAAGAATCTATAGTAATCATCGTATATTTATTAGTTTTCCACAATTTTCCACAACTTTATTTTTGCATGTATTATGGAAAATTTATCCACATTTTAGTTAATTGTGGAAAGTGTGGAAAAATTTTAAATTTTTACAATCTTTTAACATTTGAATATGGAAAAATATCCCTTTATTTATCGCAATATTTTGGATTTTCCACACTTTTCAACATATGTGGAAAACTAGCAATTGTGGAATGCGCAAAGTCTGTGGAAAAATTACGAATTAAGTTAACGTTTTATTAAAATAATTGGCTTTTCCACATAAATTAAGCTTCTATTTAGTTTTCCACAAGATCATGGATTTATAAACTTTCTTGAATTTCAGGTGTTATATTATTTTATCTTTGTTGTTAACTTTTATCACTTAGAGGAGTCATGATTATTTGATGGATAAGATAAAAAACTAAATTAATAATACTTACATTATTAACTCAACGAATAGTTGGAAACAATTCAACTAATGGTATAGATATTCAACTTTCTCTCGGTTAAAAATAATGCCTTAATTCATTAAAATTTAAACCAGTTAAGGAGGAACTCAATGATGAAACAAATTTTTAGTAAGAATTACAAGTTACTTCTATTTGGAAATGCTATTAGTGATTTTGGGGATATTCTTTATTCTGTTGCGATTGGCTATTGGGTTTACGCCAAAACGAATTCCACGGCATTAATGGGAATAATGTCGTCGATATCAATGTTTGTGCAAATGGCTTTATTACCTATTAGTGGAACGGTTATAGATCGCATTGATCGCAAAAAAGCCATTGTAATAACCGATGTTATTCGTGTTTTTTTAATGATAGGTTGTGGTATATTCGCATTAAATGATAGCTTAAGCGTTTCAATTGTTTTATTGATTGCACTGTTAACATCGTTTTGTTCTTTATTTTTTAATCCTGCAGTGGATACTGTATTAATTGATTTATTGAATAGTGACACTATCGTTAAAGGACAATCGATCTATAATGCGGTGAATTCATTTATTCAACTTTCATCGAAAGCAATCTCTGGTGCCTTGATTGCCATATTGGGCGTGGGATGGATAATTATATTGAATGGAATATCATTTTTGCTATCTGCTTTTTCGGAGATGTTTATAAATTTAAATAAGCGAGACAAACAAACGATATCCCTATCCATTAAGGTAATTATTAATGATTTAAAGCAAGGATTGAAAGTTTTATTATCGAATTCAAATTTAACATTTTTTATGTTCATTGCATTGGTAATTAATCTATTAGGATCTGGAGTTCAAAGTTTATTTATGGCATGGGTATTGGACATTGGATTTGATGTAAAAGTATATGGATACATTAGTGCCATTCAAACATGTGCTTATATGAGTGGAACGTTATTTTTAAGCACAGTGAATTTAACTAAGAAACAAACGTATTTTTTATTTAAATATGGATTTATTCTATCGGGTATTAGTTCTATCATTATGTATGGATCAACTAATATTTACATTATTACTGTTTCATCCGTTTTGACATCCTTAGGTTTAGTCATTGCAAATTCAATATTCAATGCTAAATTAATGATGATTATACCGAATGATTCTAAAGGATCAATCATCGGTTTGTTTAGTACTTGTACAATTGGAGCAAGCGCAATGAGTAGTATTATTATTGGATTACTCTGTGATTATATTCCAATACCACTTGTATTTATTGCTTCCAGTGCAATTACTTTAATTCCATTATCATTTATGGTGTATAACTCGAAAGCCAAAGATTTTATATTTAACTAGGAGGGTTTATGGCAACGTTAGGAAATCGCATTGCTTTGTATCGTAAGCAAAATAATTATACGCAAGAAGAATTAGCTTCTAAACTAAATGTATCCAGTCAAGCAGTGAGTAAATGGGAAAATGACTTATCCATTCCCGACATATCTTTGCTCATTGATTTAGTCAATTTATTTAATGTTACTTTAGATACATTAGTTAAAGGTGATAATGCACCGACTACTTATTATGTACCTGAAAAACAACGTAAATCTGTTGATGAATTGGTTTTACGCATTAATGTATTAAGTTCGGATGGGGATAAAGTTAAGGTAAATTTACCAATAGCTGCTGTTAAGTTATTGCTTGCTTCATCCTTGCCATTTATGGCCAGTAAAAATGGTGAGGATATAATGAAAAACATTGACTTTGAATACATCTTTCAATTGGTTGATAAAGGTGTATTTGGTACTTTAGTTGAGTTAGAAAGTGAAGATGGGGATTTAATCACCATCAGTGTGGAATAATGCAGATATCAATAGTCACTGAAGGAAAAAAACATCAAATTGTTTTACCTAATACATTAATACTAAATAAAGCATTGGGTTACATTATCACTTCTAAATGCGATATTGGTATGGATGCACACGAAATAATGCAGATTGTAAGTACACTAAAAGCGTACATTAAAAAACACCCTCACTTCGAACTTGTTGAAATTGAAAGTGAAGAATCAATAATTAAAATATCTTTATAAAAAAGTTAGCAATGGTTGTAATCAATTAACCTTTGCTAATTTTTTGTATCACAACATTGTATGAGTAATAACTCTCCAAATATCATATATTTTACCAAAATGTCTTAAATATTATTTAAATCAAAATGATTAATCATCGGTTACTTTTACAAATTTGTGAATCATTTTGCGTTATCTAAATTCTTTATAATTGTAAATAAAAAAGCCTTAGTTTAAATCACTAAGACTTTATAAAGATTAAAGTGTTTCGTCGCTTAAGTCGATTCCTGAACCTAAAGAAATTGTTTCTTCAACTTGCTCACTTGGATCAATATATTTTAAGACGATATGACGGGTAGCGCCTTCACCTTCACTTTGGGTGGAAATGTTTTTCCAATTTTGTAATGCTTGGTGAATTACTTTACGTTCATCATTAGGCATTGGATCTAAATGTGCTTCAATATGTGTTTTTTGAACATTTTTCGCTACATTTTTAGCAGATCTTACTAAGCGGGAATAACGGTGGTGTTTATAATTGTTGATATCCACAAAAACTGGGTATCTGTGTTTAAAAACACTACTTACCGCACTATTAGCAATGGTGTTGATCGCTTTTAAAGTTAATCCAGCTTTACCAATGTAAACGGCATTGTTATTCGAATTTAAATTAACATGAAAAGACTCTTCTTCTTTATTAAGATTAATTTCCATTTCAATCCCATCAGGATCAACTTCTACAAAGAAGTTACCTAAGTAATCGAATAAAAATTCTTTAATATCATTCAAACAATAAGCTTCAATGGTAACATTGCCTTCACTGATATCAGTTGTTTCCAATAAGCGATATTTTAATTCATCGCTTTTGCAATTCTTATCATTGCAAGCAACTTCGATTGCTTCTTCAATTGTGTTTGCACTGTATTTTTCCATATGCTTATCCTTTTCTATCCACAATATATTGTACGACAAGTGTTTTAACAATATTTACTAAAGATGAAATCGTGAAATAAACAACCATTCCACTTGGCCAAACAACAGATAATACAATGATTGGCAACATCATGAAATACATTGTATTTCCCATCGGATTTTTTTGTTCAACATAACGATGATGTTCTCTTGCTGCTTTTTCTTTGGCTTTCTTTTTAGATAACCATTGTGGAACTAACATACTACCTAATTGCGCAGCAATCATAACAACGAATAATAAGATATACATCCATTCGCCATGTGTAATTCCATTCCATGGCGTTTGTTCTAAGCTCATACCTAAGAAAGTACCGTTTGTTACAATTGGTGAACGTTGAACTGCTTGGAAAATAGCGAAGATAATTGGGAATTGAACAAATGTTCCTAACATTGAACTTAATGGGTTAATGTTGTATTTACCATACAATGCTTGCATTTCTTGAGCCATGCGCATTTTGGATTGATCATCTGTTTTACCTTCATATTTGTTTTGAATTTTTAATAATTCAGGTTGTATTAATTGGATGCGTTGCATACCAATTTGACTACGAATTGTTAATAATACAACAACAATATTAGTAATAACAGTTGCTGCCATAATACCACCGGCAGCTCCTACATAATCTGCAGAATAGTTAATAATTTGGGCAATTGGCCAAACAAAGACACCAAACCAACCTGTATCATTAATTGTGGTCATAAATGGGGTGTCTTTAAAAATCATAATGATATTTCCAGATGCATCCGTTGGTGATGTACATCCACTTAATAGGAATAAACCAACGAATGAAAGTGTAAATAACATGTACTTTTTACGTGTTAATTTCATTGAATCTCCTTAAACTAATAATTACCGTTAAATTATAGCTTTATTTAACAGTTTCTCCAATGCTTTTTTATTGGTGGCATAGTCGCAATCTAAATAAACTTTGCGTACTATAATAATGCAATCCAATGGATAGTTTTCAAAATCCACTAATTCTTGCACCATCATGCGCAATTGGCGTTTTATTTTATTACGTACGACTGCATTACCATTGCGTTTGGATACCGATAAACCAAATCGAGCTAAAGAATTTGATTTAGGCGAAACATAAATGATAAACGATGCATTTTTTAATGAACAATTTTGGTGTCTAATTCGCCCAAATTCTTCATTCTTACATAGTCTAACTTCTTTTCTCATAGGATTTACTTGCAAAAAGAGCCACAGTTGAACGTGGCTCTTTTTATCTTATCTTATGCAGATAATACTTTTCTACCTTTAGCTCTTCTTCTAGCTAAAACTTTACGTCCGCCAACAGTAGCCATACGTGCTCTAAATCCGTGAGTAGCTTTGGCTCTACGTTTACTTGGTTGATATGTACGTTTCATATTAATTGATAACCTCCTTTTATTCAATAGCGTGTATATAATAAAGAAATTAACGACAAATTACAAGAAATTTATGTTATATGGATAAAAAAATAGGAAAAAATAAAGAAAAAGCATTGCGTAACCACTGTACTAGTAATATAATACAGTCATAAGGAGGTTATATGTTCCAATTTAATGAGAATGAAGCAATCTGGAAACAAATTGGTGATGATATAAAGAAAAAAATATTTGCTGGACAATATTTAACGGGTTCGCAAATTGAATCGGTAAGAGAGTTAGCAAGTATGTATGGCGTTAATCCGAATACAATTGTTAAAAGTTTAGCAGTATTAGAACAAGAAGGTGTCATTAAGACAGAAAGAGGGATAGGTAAATTTGTGGCATTTGATCAACAACAAATTGATAACAATAAAAAACAATGGGCTGAGAGTATTGTGAATCATTGTATTGAAGAATGTGCAGCAATAAACGTTGATATTAATATGATTTTAGAAATTATTAAAATGAAAGGGGAATAGCATGAGTGAATTAATACAAACAAATGATGAATTGTTATTGGTTGATGATCAATCACCAATTATATCTATTCATAATTTAAGTAAAAAATATGGTAATAAATTAGCATTAAATGAAGTTAATTTAAATTTAAGACCCGGAAGAATTATTGGTTTATTGGGTCCTAATGGTTCTGGTAAAACGACACTAACGAAAATATTAACAGGGTTAATTCACGACTATAAAGGGGAAGTTACCATTAACGGAAGTAACATCGGTGCTTACACAAAAAGTATTGTTTCTTTTTTAAGCGATGAACCATACTTTCCAAAATGGATGTTAATTGAAGATGCATTGCATATCTATGAAGATTTCTACCCAGACTTTGATATGGAAAAAGCATTACGGTTATTAAAAGATATGGGATTAAATCCGAAGATGCGAATTAAATCGTTATCCAAAGGAATGTATGAAAAATGTTTATTAGTATTATGTATGTCGCGTAATGCATTAGTTTATGTTTTGGATGAACCAATTGCAGGGGTAGATCCTGCAGCCAGGGAAGTAATCTTGGATACGATATTAAAGAATTATAATGAAAATGGATTGATTTTATTATCAACTCATTTAGTGAAAGATATTGAACGTATCTTTGATGAAGTAGTCTTCATCAAAGAAGGTAATGTTGTATTGCAGGGCAATGCAGATGAATTAAGAGCAAGTGAAAATAAGAGTATAGATGATTTATTTATCGAGGTATTTAGAAATGCTTAAGTGTTTATCATTAGAATTTAGACAATGCCGTAGAGAATATGGAGCATTAAGTATTGCAATATTAATTGGATTTTTCCTATTAGGTATAGGTTTTGGCTTTTTTGGATTTGGGCAAGGTGGATTCAAATATGAAGCATTGGAACAATTGTTTATCATTATTTTTACAGTATTTTCCATTGGAATATTTGTTGTATGGGTAGTTGTTATTGTTCGATTATTTACAACTTATGAAAACAATATGTTTAAAGTTAACGGATACTTGTACAATACGTTACCAATAAAATCATGGGAAATGTTAGCAGCGAAAATCTTATTCGTTAATATTTGGTTAATGATTTTCTCTTTAATTACCTTATTAGGTTTCTTCTTATTTGGGTTAGGTACATTTATTATGGGAATGGTGTTTGATGCACGAACAATAATTGATGCATTACGTAATGTTATGCAAGACTTCCCTCAATTTATTCGTGCATTAATGCAAGTGTTTGGCAATATAGAGTTGAAGGATTGGTTTGAATTATTTGTCGAATTGATTCGTAGTTTAATCAATAGTACTTCACTGTATTTAATTGGATTATTCTTTATCACATTCTATTACACATCTTGGATTCAACAATTGCATAAAATAGTTCGCGTTGGAATTGGTATGGCATTGATTATTATTGCAATGTATGTGTTCGCGAATATTGATTTTAGTTTTGATACCTTTACGATTTTATTAACGATTTTAGGTATTGTAAGTTTTGCAGCAACGACCTACTTAATAGATCATAAGGTTGACGTAAATTGTTAATTTTAAAAGCCTGTTATTCAACATGGATATGTTCTTTAATAGGCTTTTTAATGTTTTTTAAGAAAAAAGCAACCCAATAAAATTAAAGTGATTGAAAAAAATTATAAAATTTTCATTATTAATGAAAATAATATTCAAAGAATGTACAAACCACCAATTATAATAGTAGTTACCGTGTCTAGTGGGGGTAGTTATGTAATGATTAAGCATTAGGACAGTTTTGTAGTGAATTTAAAAGGGGAGAAAAAAACATCCGCTATAAAACTGATTAAACTTATTAGGATGTTTCGTTTTTTATGAGTCGTTTTCAATTTATTTGGCAACACTTAAAAGGACAACGTTTGCTTTTAAGTGCTGTAATTTTAGCAACAATTGGATATGCGGCAATTAACTTATTCGCTTCATTAAGCTTTTCTTTTGTTATTGATAATGTCATTAATGATGCACCATTACAAAATGTATTTACTAAAACAATTGCACAATTATTGGGTGGTGTACACTATTGCCAAGAAAATCCATGGATACTTGCTATTTTTTTGATTATTGTTTATGCGCTTGTCGCATTATTAATGAGTTTCCGCCAAGTCTATCAAGGGGCAGTGAGTGAAAACTTAGTCGAAAATTTAAGAAATCATTTATATTCACACATTCAACGGTTACCTTATGCCTATCATGTGCAAACCAATACAGGTGAATTGATTCAAAAGTGTACTTCAGATGTGGATATGATTCGCCGTTTTTTTGCGGGTCAATTGGCTGAAATCTTTTATATTTTCTTTACGGCATTGATTGCTTTAATTGTTTTATTTACATTAAATGTGAAGTTAGCTTTATTTGCTTCTGTTTCATTACCAATTATTTTTCTTTACAGTTATTGGTTTTTTAATAAAGTTCAAAAACAATTTTTACTTTCCGATGAAGCGGAAGCAGAAATGACGACGAAAGTGCAAGAAAGTTTAAGTGGCGTTCGTGTAGTTAAAGCATTTAATCGTGAAAAATATGAGGTAGATCAGTTTGATAAAGTATCTAAGAATTATAAAGATGTCACATATCATATGATTTCTTTTTTAGGGTCCTATTGGGCAAGCAGTTATGTGGTTGTTTTACTTGGTATTTTATCCGTATTGATTGCTGGTGTTTTTGCCGTACAATCAGGTAATTTAAGTGTCGGTAACTTTGTTGTGTTTGTGGAATACCAATCTTTAGTATTATATCCAGTGAGACAATTGGGAAGAATTTTATCTGACTTTGGGAAAATGGGTGTATCCATTGACCGTTTGAAAGATATTATTGAAACTCCACAGGAAGATTTAATCAGTGGTATCAGCGATGATTTGGATGGAGACATTGTTTTTGATCATGTAGGATTTGCTTATGCAGATGATAATCAACAAGTTTTAAATGATATAAGTTTTACGATTGAAAAAGGGAAAACGGTATCAATAATTGGACCAACGGGTTCAGGTAAAAGTACACTAATGTATTTATTAACTCGGCTTTATGATCCTAGTAATGGTTCAATTACATTTAATGGCCATGATTCATTAACAATTAATCGCCAAGCTTTACGTAACCATGTTGGTATTGTTTTGCAAGAACCATTTTTATTTTCCAAATCGATCATGGATAATTTAAAAGCAGTGAATCCAAATGCAGATCCTTTAGCGATAACGCAAGCAACGCGTATTGCCAGTGTGCATGATGTTATTGAGACATTTGATCAACAATACAATACGATTGTTGGTGAAAAAGGAGTGACATTATCCGGAGGTCAAAAACAACGGATAGCGATAGCCCGTACGTTATTAAAAGACAGTGATGTCTTAGTTTTTGACGATTCATTATCCGCAGTGGATACGCAAACAGACGAAAAGATTCGTAATGCATTGCATGCATTAGGTAAGCAAAAAACAATGATTATTATTACGCAACGCATTAGTTCTGCAAAAGATAGTGATTTAATCATAGTATTAGATAAAGGGTCAGTTGCTCAAATGGGCACCCATGAACAATTATTGCAACAAGATGGTATTTATTCCCGTGTGGCTGCAATTCAAACACGGATAAAAGCGTAGGAAAGGTGGTGAAAATATGTCAACACGTTTTGAAGAAAAAGACTTTTCCGATCAAGGGTTTAATTTAAAAGTGTGGAAACAACTGTTTACACATTTGAAACCATATAAAAAAATTATTATCATTTTAGCATTTATGCAAATTGGCTTTTCAATAGCTGATGTTTTATTGCCCTATTTATCTCGTATTGCAGTGGACGAATTAGCAACGAAAGCATTTAATTCCAAAACTTTTATTTCTTTTTTAATTACATTTATTTTATTAATTGCTTATAACGGTATTGGAAACTACATTTACTTCCGTTTAATCGGTCGCATTGAAATGGGTTTTGGTTACGATTTACGAAAGAAAGCTTTTGATAAATTGCAATCATTATCCTTCTCTTATTACGATACAACCCCAACGGGTTGGTTATTGGCACGGATTACCAGTGATATATCCCGTTTAGCGGAAGTATTATCTTGGTCTTTTATTGATGTTTTTTGGGGAATTCCAGTCAGTATCATTGCAACGGTTGTTATGTTGCAAAGTTCAGTTAAACTTACCGTGATTATTTTGGTTGCAATGCCATTTTTAGGTATATTAACGTATTATTTTCAAATGATTAATTTAAAGCAATACCGACATGTAAGGAAAGCTAATTCAAAAGTAACCAATGATTTTAATGAAGGCATTAATGGGGCTAAGACAAGTAAAACATTAGTGCTCGAAGATAAAAATAATGAAGAATTTGTATTGGATACCCATGAATTAAAAACAGTGGCAGTTAAAGCACAGATGTTGGGTGGTATTTTTAGACCGTTGGTTAAATTTATATCTTCTTTTGTATTAGCAATTACGATATGGATTGGTGCTGATTTAAGTAGTCAAGGCATTATTACTTTGGGTACATTAATGATGTTTATTCAATATGCACAATTATTTTTCCAACCAATTCAACAAATGGCATTTATGCTTTCTGAATTTCAAATGGCCCAAGCTTCTGGGGAAAGAGTACTTTATATGTTGGATGCTCAACCGAGTATTGTGGATAGTGATGAAGTCATTGAAAAATATGGTACAGTATTTGAACCTAAAACAGAAAACTATGAACCAATTAAAGGGGATATTGAGTTTAAAGATGTTGATTTTAGCTATATTGAAGATCAACCAATCTTGCAACACTTTAATTTAAAAGTAAAAGCAGGTCAAACAGTTGCTTTAGTTGGGGAAACCGGTTCTGGTAAATCCACTATTGTGAACTTATTGTGTCGTTTTTATGAACCAACTGCCGGACAAATTTGCATTGATGGTAGCGATTATCGCAACCGCTCCATTGGTTGGTTGCATTCAAACTTAGGTTATGTTTTGCAAGCTCCGCATTTATTCAGTGGAACAATTCGTGAAAATGTTCGTTTTGGCCGCCTTGATGCAAGCGATGAAGAAGTTGAAAATGCTTGTAAATTAGTTAATGCCCATGAGTTTATTATGGGTTTTGATCAAGGTTACGATACACAAGTTGGTGAGGGTGGATCCCGTTTATCCACCGGTCAAAAACAATTAATTTCTTTTGCCCGTGCAGTATTGGCGGATCCTGCCATCTTTGTACTTGATGAAGCAACCAGTAGTATTGACACAGAAACAGAACAAATTATCCAACACGCCATTGAAACATTAATGAAAGATAAAACAAGTTTTGTTGTTGCCCATCGATTAAGTACCATTGTTAATTCAGATTTGATCCTCGTTATTAAAAATGGTAAAATCGTCGAACAAGGTACCCATAGTGAACTCCTTTCTTTAAAAGGTTATTACTATTCTTTATATACAACTCAATTTAATGAAATGGTGACTTCAACTTCTTGGGAAGAAGCTGTAGTAGCGTAATATATGAAGGCTTTAGCGAATTATGCGTTAAAGTCTTTATTTTATGTAAGATAGTTTATTAAACTATGGGTGTTATTGCTATAATTAAGCTAGCCTATTGTTAGAAAAATCTTATAGATAATGTTGAGAGATTTTAGTGTAATTTGGTAACTATGAAACGTTTTATTATTTTATTTTTAATATCATTATTTTTGATTAACTATTTACCTGTAGAAGCAAGTTCTATAGTGAATAGATTCGAAGATAATCAACCAGGATTGAAAATATCACAATATAATATTTTGAATCATTCTTTTGATAATGAAAATATGGAAATAATGCTTACAAATCAAATAAGATTTTTGAGTAAGTTATCAATCAATGATTTAAAACGCTTAAATTATGATTGCCAACAAATCTATGCAATCAAAACCTATAATGGATCGATAGATGCGTTAAAAGATAGTACTCCTTATGTTTATGTGTCTGCTGGAAATATGGTAAACGATACATATATGCATGGTGTTCTTATAATGATTAGAATAGATCCATTAGTACAACGCTAATGTATTCCAAAGTTAAATTACGTTATGGAGACGAAACGGTATTTAAAAATCCTGAAATGAATAATTTAGATGGATTAACTTATCTGTTCTTTAATATGAATGGACCTAGCGAAGTGAGTTCATATGCACAAAGTGGGTATTTTGATGTGGCGGTAGGTACGAATAATAAAGTATCAATAGATAGAACGGAATTTAAATTTTACAATATAAGTGTGAAAAGCCCACTCCTTTAGGGATGGGATGAAAGCACTATTTATTTTAATTATATAGTGTATGTCTCATTTGAAAGTATACACTTTATGATATATTTATAATATGGAAAATAAGTATAGACATACAAACACAACTGTATCTTTGATAAATTATCAT
>CALCFG010000064.1 GCA_937900565.1 uncultured Erysipelotrichaceae bacterium | reverse complement strand
TAGTAATAAATATCATGATCATCTAACCATAGCATTAATTGAATTAATAATTGTTGATCGATGTAATGATGGAATACTTTTCGATTATCAATAATTAAGTAAGCACCGGAAGAACCGATGATACCATCCAAATGACAATTTAGGACGGTATCATCAATTTCAGCTTCACTTCTTCCAGTACAAAGAAAGACTTTATGCCCTAACGCTTGCGCGTTACGAATACTTTGTTTGGTTACTTCACTCACTTGATTTGCCGAATTCGTTAACGTTCCATCACAATCAACAAAAATAAACTTATTATGTAAACTGTTTTTCATTCGAAACAATTACTTCCTTGAAAAAATTATCGTTTTAAGAATTTAATCATGTCGCTATCTTGTACTAGCTCCATGATTGTGTATTCATCAGCATCAATATGCCCAATACGATTGCGCGTTCCATCATTAATGATAGGCTCTTTTACTATTTGTATTTCACCGGCATAATGCTTGTAATTATCGTTTACGATCATAACATCACCCACTTCAAACATTTTACATTCAAATTCGCGTGGTGGAATGCTTTGATTAGGTTTGCTGTATTTAAAGCGTGGCAAGCGACTACGCCAAATCCATTCACTGCTATCGCCCATATCTAAATGAGGAACAAAATTAAATAATACTTCTTCTTCAACCGGAAGAATATCTTTATCTAAATCAACTTTGATTAATTTAGTTGGATTATCAAGTTTGAGAAAGCCATGATCTGCTAAAGATTTTAAAATTGGTTCAGGATCTTTAATTGGACTAACATCCGCTGCTTTAACAGCTTCGTATAAATCTTTTAATTCTTCCTCACTAGCATATGCATTACCAATTAAAATATCATCCACATCATTAGTAGCTAATAAAATTCGTGCTTGTAAATCAATTGGATAATCTCTTAATTTTTCAACGGTTGGTAATCCATCGGTAGCATCCCAAACCCCATGCGTATTTTGGTTGTTACTCGAAACAAAAGCACCCAAACGTATATCACGGCTAATCGCTTTAATTTCTTTATTAATTTCTTTGAATCTACCCCATTTCATACCTGTGTAACGTTGCGGGTAGAAATTATGGCACATATAGAATGAAGCAGGATCAACACCTAAATCAACTAAAGATTGCGCAACTTTTGGTGAATATGAAAACTCTATTTGGATACCGTAAGGATTTTCAATTAGTTGTTTGTCACCTTCCGGTCCAAAGTCCATATCCATACGTAAAATATCTGCCTTTATTTCTGCAAATACACTTAAATCATTTGGAGAAGCGTCCAAATGTTTAAAACAGAATGGGTTAACATCTAAACTAACTTTAAGATTGTATTGATGCGCAGCATCAATCAATTCTCTAAAATATGCAAGTACTTCTTCTTTTGTTCCTTCAACAGAAAACATACTACTAAAAACACGAGAAACGCCATATTTACTTGCTAAAGCAAAGTATTGTTTTATTTCGTCGAGCGGACGAATGTCTGGATAAACTGAAATTCCAATATTATGATTCATATATTACCTACCTAATCTAAATCTTCGCCATTGGATGCAATGACTTTTTTGTACCAATTAAAACTATCTTTTTTATAACGAGTGCCATCCCCTGTTCCATCATCTTGATAATCTACATAAATGAATCCATAACGTTTATGCATTTCACCAGTTGATGCAGAAACTAAGTCAATGCATCCCCATGGTGTATAACCCATTAAATCAACACCATCAAATTCAACAGCTTGTTTCATGGCTTGTATATGGGAACGTAAATAATCAATATGGTATGGATCATGGATTGTTCCATCTTTGTTTAGTTTATCTTGAGCACCTAATCCATTCTCAACAATAAATAACGGTTTTTGATATCTTTCCCAAAGTTCATTCAAAGCAATTCTTAATCCTGTTGGATCAATTTGCCATCCCCAATCACTGGATTCTAAATAAGGATTTTTAACACCCGACATGAAATTACCCTTAGCAGCTTCCAATACTTTAGGATCTGCTGAAGCCACTGAACTCATGTAATAAGAGAAAGAGATAAAATCAACCGTACCTTCTTTTAATAATATTTTTTCTTCATCAGTCAATGAGAATTTTACATTATTGCGTTTATATTCAGCCAATTTATAACTCGGATAGTATCCTCTTGCTTGAACATCTGCATAGAAATGCGTAGTTCGTTGCGTGAGTTTGGATTTTAATACATCATCAGGATGACACGTATTTGGATAAGTGGCGCCATAGGCAATCATATTTCCGACTTTATTACTCGAATCAATGCGATGTAAAATTTTAACTGCACTTGCAGAAGCTAAGAATTGGTGTTTACAAACATCAGCGACAACTTGATCAGTGCGGTAAGGTACACCTGCACCCATCCAAGGTAACATGTTTGCAACATTAATTTCATTAAATGTTAACCAATAATGTACCTTACCTATATATCGTTTTCCAACAGTTTCAACGTAACGATTCCAACAATCAATGGTGCGACTATCTTTCCATGCTCCCCATAAATTAGTTAACCCGACAGGTGTTTCGTAATGGCTTAATGTCACTAATGGTTCAATATGATGTTTTACGCATTCATCAAAGACATCATCATAAAATTTAAGTCCCTCTTCATTTGGTATTTCTTCATTTCCAATAGGAAAAATACGTGTCCAATTAATGGACATACGGAATGTTTTAAATCCCATTTGCGCAAATAAAGCAATATCTTCTTTGTAATGATGATAGAAATCAATTCCATTATGACTTGGATAATCGTAATCTTCAAAACAACCGAATTCAGCACTTGGATCCGTAACATTTAAAGCAAACATTGGATCTGCATGAATTATACCGTCCGCTGTTTTATAAGTTACTAAACGACTTTTATCGCGTGAACCACGAGTTACGCAATCGCTCGTAGATATTCCTTTTCCATTAACATTCCACGCACCTTCAAATTGATTTGCGGCAGTTGCGCCACCCCATAAAAAATTATCTTTAAAACTCATAGCTTTCCTTTCTAAAATAAAGGGCAAGGATCACCTTGCCCTAAGTAAATATTGAAATTAATATGTAAATTATCGGGCTTATTTTGAAGCACATTCTTTTGCATATAATTGATTATCATATGCTTTTAAGAATGGGTACCAAACGATTGCAGATGGGATAATCATTAAATATTGCCATATAGCATTGAATATATTCAATGTAGAGAAATATGCCCCAATTCCAATTGGAAGAAGTGCTGTCACTGAAATCCAGCTAGGCATTAACCAACCCATATTGTATGCAACAGCTGTTAAAACAGTAATCAATAATGTATTCAATACATAAGGAATACAAAGAATAGGATTGTACATAATTGGCATACCGAAAGTTACAGGTTCATTAATACCAAACCATCCTGGAACAATCCCCACTTTGGCAATTGCGCGAATTTGTTCTGATTTAGCACGTAAGCCAAGTAAGCACAATGGCCATGTATTACCAGAACCACCTACCATACCAACGCAACCAAATAAAATTACAGGGAAGAAAACCATTGGTTCACCTGCAGCATGTAATGCTGCATTAGTTGTAGCAGATTCAATCATACTCGCCATTAATACTGGATATACAATCATGGTACCATGAATACCAAAACACCAAAGAATTAATGCTAAAGCAATAATAATAAACATTCCTGGTAAAGATACCAATGCGCCTAATGGAGCACTGATTACAGCCATTAACACAGTAGGTAGATTTAATGCACCACCAGAAATAACTGATAAGCCCACATTAACTGCTAAGAACATTGCAACATTAATGAATAAAGGAATAATCGAAGCAAATGCTGCAACTAATGATGGTGGACAAACATCTGGCATTGGAATACGTACATTATGATCTAAACAATATTTTTCAATACGTACAACAACACCTGCAATAAAGAATCCAATGAACATACCAGGAGCTCCCAAGAAACTTGTTGTTAATCCTTCAGCAGTCCAAGATGCGCAGCACATTACAAAGATAATGGTAGCGTCAATCGCATGAGATAACGGATTTTTGCATTTTAAATTTTTTGCATAATTGAATGCGATAAACGCCGTTACCCAAACGCCCAATAAATTCATTGTGAAGTTATATGGTGTATATAAATAACCATAAATTGCACTATCAGCAGTGAACCAATTCAACATTACACCCACTGCACAAATAATTTGGAAGATTGCTCCTACCATAATTACTGACATTGTAGACATCATTCCCGCCTGTAAAGAAGAAATAAATTTATTAGATCCTAATTTTTGACCAAATGTTTGTAATTTGATCATAAACGGACTATTAAATAAGTTTTCCATAAATTATCCTTTCTTTCCCCTATTTACTTTCTAATAATTTAGTTGCTAATTTCATGATGTTTTCACAATTTCCAACGGCATAGTCAAATGACGGAATTGTGTCGCAAGGTAATTGGGTATTCTCTTTGATTTCAGCTAAACGGTAACTTACTTGTGGACCAACTAAAACAATATCGTAATTCGAATATACTTGTTCATACTCTGTTAAACCAACAGCATCAATGGTTAAATCAATTTCATTGTCTTCTGCATAAGCTTCCATTTTTTTCATTAACAAGCCAGTTGACATACCACCCGCACACACTAATAAGATTTTCATTATTTTCCCTCCTTAAATGTTTGATACATTGTAATCATTTCTTGAATTAATTCTTGTGCTAATAAACTCGTCATTAAATGATCCTGTGAATGTACAAGTAATACATTGACATCATTTTTTTCTCCATTTGCTTCCTTAAAAAGCAAATCGGTTTGTGCTTTATGAGCTAATGTCGCACTTTGTTTACTTTGTTGCATCAATTCTTTTGCTTTTGCAAAGTCACCACTTTTAGCTGCTTCTAACGCACCAAAGGCATAGGAGCGTGCATCACCAGAATTTGCAATAATCGACATTGATACCAAATCTAATTCGCTATCCATAGCTTCTCCCTTCAAAATGTAAACGGGGTTGACCTCGTTTATGCTTGTAATTGTAAGCGTTTAAATTTGTATGTCAAAGGTCTTAAAACTTTGTGTATTTATTTTTCTATACACTAAAAAGGTAATTATTGGATTAAAAAATCATTTCTAATGTATTTTTATCCATTTCTGTCTATTAGTGTATGAATTTTATAATTAAAAAAAATAATTGTGTATATTTTAAAGTTAGATAGTATACAAATAATTACATTTAGAATATTTTATCAGAGTTGACTTGTTGGTTAAGCTTGCTATAATACGAACCATGAAATTAATTAGAACACTGAAGGTTACACCACAAGAATTTTTTGATTATGTTGAAATGACTTTATCACACCAAGGTATTTACTCATCGCCTTCTTTTACCAAAGATGAAATTAAAACTGGTTTGAAGTACACTATCATTGATGAATCACAATTGAAAACATCAGTAACACTTTTAAAATATCATCCATATGATATTTATCAAAGCAAAGTCACCAATGTTAATGATACTGTTATACTGACTTATCAAATTCAGCAAAAAAATGATGGCATACAAGTCATTTTTGAACAATCAATAGATTCCTTTAACAATATAAAACCAAATAGTCTAAATGCTAAATTTCAAGAAACGTTTTATTTGGGTAGAATGAGCGATCAATTATTTAAAATCGAAAAAGATATTATTGCAATTCGTAATGGTGAATCTATTGAAAATATAAGTAAAAGAAAAAGTTTATTTATTAAATAAAGCAGCCTTTAGGCTGCTTTAAATTTGTAATATAATACTTAATAAAGTTGCAATTTCGTAGTCATCGATAATAATTTTAGGCTATGTCACAACAAACAGTTGATAAATAGCCATTTTTATAGGGGAGT
>CALCFG010000063.1 GCA_937900565.1 uncultured Erysipelotrichaceae bacterium | reverse complement strand
CTTTTCAAGTGTTGGATATTCAAGAAGAAAGTATGACGATTCGCGTTACTTTAAATAAAGGTCATGCCATGAATTATCATAGCCATCAACATCGTGATGAAGTATGGACGATAATTAGCGGCAATGGACGTACCATTGTTGATGGCATGGAAGAAATGGTAAAACCAGGCGATGTGATTGTCATGAATGCTGGATGTAAGCATACTATTGTAGCTGATACACCACTCCAATTAATTGAAGTTCAGTTGGGTAAAGACATTAATGTCAATGACAAAATTAAATATGACCAACCCGACATTTTATAAACTATCGCCAGCTTATCAATCGTATTTGTGGGGTGGAAAACGACTCAGTAAGGAATATGGTAAAAGTAAAGCATTTCCAATCCTTGCGGAAAGTTGGGAATGCTCTACGCATCCTAATGGATTGTCTTATATTCCAGAGTTTAACCAAACATTAGCAAAACGTATTCAAGATTATCCGCAAGGATTGGGAAGTCATTGTTCCGCCGGATTACCCATATTGGTTAAATTTATCGATGCTTACGATGATTTAAGTGTGCAAGTCCATCCCGATGATAACTATGCACATAATCATGAAAATGGTCAAAATGGTAAAACGGAATTATGGTATGTCGTTGATGCTTCCAAAAATGCCCAACTAATCTATGGATTTTATGAAGATGTGACATCAATGCAACTTAAAGAAAGTATTCATGAAGGTAGCATAGATAAATATTTACAAAAAGTGCCAGTGCAAAGTGATGATGTTTTTTTAATCAAACCAGGTTTAGTGCATGCCATTGGGAAAGGCTGTCTTATTGTTGAAATTCAACAAAACAGTGATTTAACGTATCGCTTGTACGACTATAACCGCAAAGATGCAAACGGGAATTTACGTCAATTACACATTGATAAGGCAATGGAAGTATTAAATTTTAATGCCAGTGACCCGGCTAAACAGCCTTTGCGAGTATTAAAATATTATCCAGGTTATGCCAAAGAATTGTTGGGCATAACAGCTTACTTTATGGTGCAACGTTTATTAATTAATGCGAGTGGTGTTGAATTCATAACACAATCTACAAGTTTTGCACTATTAGTCTGCATTGCAGGCAATGCAACCATTGCCAATAATTCAAAGCAGGTACAAATTAATAAAGGAGACACAGTACTTGTTGAAGCCAATCAAACAGCATATTTAAGTGGAAATGCACGTTTTATTGAAGTAACGTGTTAGAAAGAAGTAAATAATATGGATGAACAAATAAAAAAAAGGTACACCTATTGGTGTGATAATGTTAAAGATAATCATTGCTTAACCTTATTGGATCAAATGAAAGATGATCCTACACAAATTGAAAATGCATTCTTCAAAGAATTGGCATTTGGTACGGGTGGATTACGTGGAGAATTAGGGGTAGGTAGTAATCGTATGAATATTTATACTGTGGGTAAAGCTACACAAGGGATTGCTCAATACATGCTAACCCATTTACCACGGCAATTGCATAAAGTTGCTATTAGTTATGATTCAAGGTTACAATCTGATGAATTTGCCCAAATTGTAGCGAATATATTAAGCGCTAATGGTATTACAGTTTATTTATATGATCGATTAATGCCAACACCTTGTTTAAGTTTTGCAACACGTTACTATCATTGTGGTATTGGTATCATGATTACAGCATCCCATAATCCAAAACAATACAATGGTTATAAAGTTTATGGACACGATGGGTGCCAAATTACTGATGATGCAGCGGATTTGATTTATGGTTACATTCAACAAATTGATCCATTTACCCAAGTAAAAGGATTAAATGTTAATGAAGTTAATTCTGATTTAATCTATCCAATAGGGGAAAAAGTTGATCAAGCTTATTTAGTAAATGTATTGGCGCAAGATCCTACAAATGGTAAGGAAGCATTGGATAAAAATGTCAAAATTATTTATACACCATTGAATGGAACGGGAAGGGTGCCAGTATTAAATGCATTAACTGCTTATGGATTTAGTGCCATTGAAGTAGTCAAAGCGCAAGAAATGCCTGATGGTACATTTAAAACTTGCCCATATCCAAATCCCGAAATTAAGGAAGCGATGCAACTTGGTTTAGAAAAAGCCAAAGCAAGTCATGCTGATTTATTATTAGCTACAGATCCGGATTGTGATCGGGTAGGGATTGCAGTTAAAAATAGCAGTGATGCCATAAAAAATGGCGAGGATGAATATGTGTTATTATCGGGTAATGAAGTCGGATTATTATTACTTGATTTTATTGCCAAGATGCGTAGCAAACATAACACAATGCCTAAAAATCCAGTGTTTGTTAAAACTATTGTCACGATGGATTTGGCAAAACGAATTGCTGATAAATACTCCATCGAAACACGCAATGTATTAACCGGATTTAAATATATTGGGGAACAAATAGGTTTATTGGAAAGCCAAGGGAG
>CALCFG010000062.1 GCA_937900565.1 uncultured Erysipelotrichaceae bacterium | reverse complement strand
TCATCCAATAATACAGTATCACCTTCTTGAGCGCCTGCTTTACGCAACGCTTCTTCAATGCCTAATTTCTTTAAATATTGACCAAATCTAAAGACATGTTCTGGTAAATCAAAGTCAAATGTTTTGAGCATATGAGAAGCTTTATCGGAATGTATGATCCAAGTGTGATCACCAAATTTTTCCACTGAATATTCTTTAGCTTTTGGTTGATAGTTATATTCTACAAATTCATTGTTGGTAATTTCTTCCTCATTACCTAATGCGAATTGTGGTGTTTCTTTAAGCAATTGTTCCACACGGTATAATAATGGCTGCAACCCTTCATTTAATAGCGTAATGGTTTCAAATACTTCGACGTCAGGATAAACTTCTTTAAATCGTTTAAGATTTTCTTCAGCATTAACACCATCCATTTTATTAGCAACAACTACCATTGGTCGTTCCATTAATTGATATTGGTAGCTTGCCAATTCTTCATTGATGATGCGATAGTCTTCAATCGGATCTCGTTCACTTTCCCCACTCATATCCAAAACATGCACTAATACTTTGCATCGTTCAATATGGCGTAAGAATTCATCGCCTAATCCTTTACCTTGGCTTGCGCCTTCTATTAATCCAGGCAAATCTGCCATAACAAAAGAATAACCATCATGCACGTCAACTACACCAAGATTAGGAACAATGGTCGTAAAAGGATAATCGGCAATTTCTGGTTTTGCTGCTGATACTACCGATAACAATGTGGATTTACCAACACTTGGAAAACCTACCAACCCAACGTCAGCCAATAGTTTTAATTCTAAACGTAAGGTATAAGCTTGACCAATTTGCCCTTGTTCTGCATAGTCTGGAGCATTATTTCGCCCCGTCGCAAAGTGCCAGTTTCCCCGGCCACCTTTACCACCTTTAGCAATGACTACTTTTTGATTTGGATGAATTAAATCAGCCATTAAATGGCCATTTTCATCATCAAATACTAACGTACCTGCCGGTACTTTGACAACAACATCATTCCCATCAGCACCATGCATTTTTTTAGGTTTACCAGGTTGACCATTTGTGGCATTAATTTGTTTTTGATATCTTAAATCCAATAAGGTACTTTTATTTGTATCTACTTGGAAAATGATGTCACCACCTTTTCCACCATCACCACCACTTGGTCCACCCAATGGCACATATTTTTCACGACGAAAAGCGACAATTCCTCTACCGCCATCACCACTTCTAACTTTTATTTTTACGCGATCTACAAACAATTAATTTTTCTCCTTTTCAAACAATACCCCACTTTGTTTGCGGGCATTTTCCATAATCTCTAAAACATCTAAAGTTTCTTGATTCCATTGATTAATCAATGACTCACTACGCTTTTCAAATGCTTTACTGAAATCACTAATTTCATATTCCATATGAATATCGCTTTGGCGATATTCATCCACTATTTTACCTTTTTGATATAGGGATACATGCTTGCAACGACCAGCCGATCCTTCATCAATAATAAACGATGCTTCATCCCCTTCAATGGTAAATACATTAGGTGCACTGCAATCCTTTGCGCCTGTTAAACACGCAAAGAAGCTTGGATATTGTAATATAAGACAACCACTTGTATCAATACCATTAAAGCCAATATTCGCAATGTATTGATAACTTAACGGTTTACCAAATAAATGAACACAAACATATAAATTATAAATACCTATATCTACCAATGCCCCTCCTTCCATCTTAGGATCAAATACATTGGTCACTTGACCTTGCTTATATAAATCATAACGGGAAGAATATTGACTAAAATTAGCCAATATACATTTAACATTGCCTAATTTAGCGAGATTATCTTTCATATATTGCATACTTGCGCAATGCGCATTGGTAATGGCTTCCACTATATAAACACCATGAGCTTTAGCAATTTGCATCAATGTTTCATATTCTTTCACACTGGCACACACAGGTTTTTCTAAAATGACATTCTTTTTAGCTTCCAACGCCATTTTGGCTTGCATAAAATGCAAGGAATTGGGTGATGCAATATAAACAGTATCAATGATTGAATCATTAACCAATGCATCTAAGTCATCGACAAAACGTGCGACACCGTGTTTTTGTGCAAATTCACACGCTTTCACTAAACTACGTGAATATACCAAATCACACCTTACATTTTCGACATTATGTGCAGATTGGATGAATAAATCCACGATCATTCCACTACCAATTGTTGCAAACTTCATCAGATAGGTCCTCCATTTACGATAATTATAGATTAACTTAAGCCAAATAAAAAGCTTTTGAACAAAATTCAAAAGCTTTAATATGTGATTTAAGCTTGAGGATAAACAGAAACTTTTTTCTTGTCTTTACCCAAACGTTCGTATTTAACAACACCATCACATGTAGCGAACAATGTGTCATCACCACCACGACGAACATTTAATCCAGGATGGATCTTAGTTCCACGTTGACGATAGATGATAGAGCCAGCACGAGTGAATTGTCCGTCCGCTTTTTTAGCGCCTAAACGTTTACTGTGAGAATCACGGCCATTCTTTGTTGAACCAACACCTTTTTTGGAAGCAAAGAATTGGATTTGTAATGTAAATTTCATAGTGTTACACCTACCCTTCTTTTATCGAAATGTATTTTGGATAGCTTTCGCTTACCGTTTTTAATTGTTGAACAATTGTAAAACAAACATCGTCACAACTATGATTGATATTTTTTAACTCAATCAATGCTTCACCAATAGTTACTTGACCACCTTTTGCATCCACTGCATTTGCCCCACCAAAACAAATGGCACTCACTGCAGCACACACCAAATCTTGCCCATAATTTGCAAAATTTGCATGATCTTTAATAGTTATGGATGTTATGACTTGTTTCTCTGTTCGAATAAATACTTTAATCAAGCAATTCCTTAAGCGTTGATCGCTTTAACACTTAATTTAGTATATGGTTGTCTGTGACCTTGTTTACGACGGGTAGAACCTTTTTTAGGTTTGTATTTGAAAACGATAATTTTCTTTTGTTTACCTTGTTTTTCAACTTCACATTCAACAGTTGCACCTTCTACATATGGAGTACCAACTTTCATTGCATCATCAGCAACTAAACAAACTTTGTCTAATACGACTTTGTCCCCTACATTTACATCTAATTTTTCTACATAAATGCTTTGTCCAACCTCAACTTTAAGTTGTTTTCCTCCAGTTTCAACTACTGCGTACATCTATTACACCTCCTTCATGATTAAGACTCGCCTTATTGGGGTCATTTGACTTTAACCCAAATCAGAGCGGTTATATCCCAAAGCGGTCTATAACGTATATTATTAAACCAAAATACACCTCGTTTAGCAAGAAAAATTTTAATTATTTCACTATCACACGCAATATTTAATGGATAAAATTAGTAAAGTAGTCAACGCGCTATTAAAACCAAAATCCACCTTGTTTTTCAGGTTTTATGTATTCTATCGTTGCATCAATTTTTTTGCCATCAACGCTAATTAAAGCATAACTTGTTCCAGAACCATCACGATTATATCGCAATGAGCCAGGATTAATGAGCACAATATTATCAACATTTAAAATCTTTGGGTTATGTGTATGACCATAAAATACTGTATCAACACCCAAAGTCTTTGCTTTTGCTACTAGACGTGTTTGATTCGCAAAGTCAGTATAACGGGTGCCATGAGTTACCCAAATCTTACGTTGTTCAATATTTATAATCCGTTCTAGCGGTTCCCCGTTGTAATCGTTATTGCCTCTAACACATAAAAAATCGGATTCTATGCGATTATCATAGGAACAAATATCCCCACAATGAATACGAATATCGGCCCATTCAATATACTTATCTAAAACATCATAAACGGCATCATCGTTGCCATGAGAATCCGATACTAATAAAATATGTTGCATGCAACTATTTTATCATGACAATGTTTTTGTTAAAATAAATACATGCTTGATTATCGATTAATCTGCTTTATTGCACTTTTTTCTGCAACATACTTCGTATTGATTGCTTTACTTTATGTTGCAATTCAGTTTTTTCATTTTTCAAAAGCTTTAAACCAACTCAATTACAGTTTGGAACATATTGACACATTATTGCAATCTTCAATCGTAAAATTAAATATTGCCAAACAATCATTTATACAAACACAAACAAATATCGGTAAAAACCTTAACCGATTAAAAACTATTTTTACTTTCATCTATCCATGGATTCATTCGACCAATACCAACAATAAAATCAAAAAGCTCGATAAAAAAATGAATAAAGTTTTAAAAAAGTTGAACTCATTAGAATAATTACATACTGAGTTCAACTTTTAAATAGATGGGAAAATGATCAGATGGATAAACGCCATTGTAAGGATGATCTATAATATTAGCACCAATAACTTTTAGATTGGGATTAACAAATAAATAATCAATAGCTTTTGTTGCTAGTTTAATTTTACCATTACCGTAATGTAACGTATTATGATCATTATCTGGTTTAACATAACGCATTATTTGCGAAACGCGATGAAACCAACGCTCACTGTAATTTCCGTTAAAATCACCACCCAATATTGCTACTTGGTGCAAATTAATATATTGACTTAAATAAGCCATTTGTTGATTTCTCACCCATGGAAACAACGGATCAAGATGCGTGTTAACAAACAATAATGTATGAGAATTAATTTTTGACGATATCACAGTAGCAATACGTGGTTTCAAACTTGTTTTAAGTTTAGAACTAACGCTAGGTGTCTTACTTAACCATATTGTTTTTATTTCTACCTCACTAAAAACACTCTTTTTCAACAAAACCGCCAATGATTCTCCATTCTTTTCTTTATCACTTCGGTTCGCTTTAAGAATTGTATATTTTTTAGCGAAATCATGTTGAATATCAACATAAATATCATCACTCATTTCTTGTGCAAAAATAATATCCGGATTTAACGATTGAATGCAAGCATTGACTGCATCACGTCTGTTTTTCCATTTTAAGAATTGCCTTGTTAAAGGTAAATCCACTTTTAAATTAATGGTTAAACAACTTAATATCACTACATTTACCTACCTACTCTATTCGTTCAATGTAAAAACTCATTGGGCGAAAACCATCGTTACAACTGATCATGCAACTATTTTTATTTCTCATCCACCCATTGTAAATATCGCTCCCACCATAATACAAAGTCATGATAAATGGATAAATGGTTTGCCATGCACTTTCACAAAAATCATCTGGTTTATTTAAATCATTTATTGTTAATGTTTGCCCAACTAGCATACTGCATGGCGACTGCAATGCATTTTCATATAACTGAGTTAAGTGATCATGATTAACTTGAGCAACACTACTTATTTTTATAGTCGACATTACCTTGGACCTTTCACTGCATGTGGAAGATAACAACTTTCCAAATAATCAATTTCTTCATTACTTAAGGATACATCCAACGCACCAATAGCATCATCCAAATAATCCAATTTACTTGCTCCAAAAATCGGCGCAACCACATAAGGTTTGCTTAATAACCACGCTAAGGCAATTTGCGTATAACTCACCCCTTTAAGTGTTGCCAATTCACCAACGCGATCAACAATGATTTTGTCTTGTTGCATTGTTTGATCATAACGTTCTTTTGCGTTAATATCACTTTGGTAACGTACAGTCTTCCCACTCCAGCTACGCGATAAGCGTCCGGCAGCTAATGGGGAGTATGGTGTGATGCCAATGCCTTCACTTTGACAATATGGAATCATTTCCCTTTCTTCTTCACGATACAACAAATTGTAATGATTTTGCATTACTACTAAAGGGGCATACCCTTTTTCTTTAGCGATTACATTAGCTTTTTGAAACTGCCAAGCATACATTGCCGAGGCACCCAAATACAAAACTTTACCGCTTCGTACCAAATCATTTAACGCACTCATAGTCTCTTCAAGTGGTGTATTGTTATCAAAACGATGCATAATCAACAAATCAATATAGTCCGTTTGTAGTCTTTCTAAACAGCGATTGATGGATTGCATAATATGTTTACGCGATAGCCCTGATCCATTTAACCCATCACTTGTTGGAAAATATATTTTAGTTGAAATCACAACATCATCGCGATTCGCACATTTCCGAATAGCTTTTCCTAATATCCGTTCACTTTCACCATTACTGTAAGAATCCGCAGTATCAAAATAATTAATACCCAATTCTAATGCCTTTTTTATAATTGGGAAACTATTACTTTCATCCAATATCCATTGTCCACGATTCCATTTATCTTTATCACCGAAACCCATGCATCCCAAAGCTATTTTTGATACAGTGGCTCCACTTTTACCTAAATTAGTGTATTTCATGTTCTAAACTTCCTTTATTGATATTTTACACCAAAATCAGCTTGATCTAAGCAATACAAATATAGGTTAAAATATTATTGTTAGGAAACTTTTTCCTATCGTTAACCTTCTAATAATAGTAAAGGTAAGTGTATGGTTTTTAGTTCATTACAATTTATATTAGGTTTTATGCCAATATTTTTTACTATTTATTACTTAACTCCAACACAGTTACGTAATGTTACATTATTAATTGGCAGTTTAGTTTTTTATGCTATCGGGACCTATCAGACCCCATGGCATTATGCATTATTTATATTTTTTATGGTGTTTGATTTTTATTGTGGATTAGCTATCCAAAAAAATAAACGTCATAAATCACTATTTCTCACTTTCGCAATTATAAACCATGTATTCGCTTTATTCTTTGTTAAATACTTTAGCTTTGTTTATCAACAAATCACTTTATTTTTGCAAGGTAAAGAAGATATTCTCAACATTATTTTGCCTATCGGGATATCGTTTTACACTTTCCAAGGCATTTCGTATTTAATCGATGTATATCAAAATAAAATCAAGGCCGAACGCGATTTACTCAAATATTGCGTTTATATATCGATGTTTCCACAATTAATCGCTGGTCCCATCGTAACTTTTAATCAAATAAAAAAGAATTTGGATAAACGTGATATAACCATTAATCGTGCTTTATTCGGTTTGTATATTTTTATTTTTGGATTGGCATTAAAAGTATTATTAGCAAATCCGCTGGGAAAGTGTTGGAATCAAGTGGCTGCTATCGGTTACGAATCAATCACAACACCATTGGCGTGGATTGCAATAATAGCTTACACTTTTCAAATATATTTTGACTTCTTCGGTTATTCATTAATGGCAATAGGTTTAGGTAAAATGTTAGGTTTTAATTTTCCTAAAAATTTCCATCATCCTTACGCCAGTGTCTCATTAACCGATTTTTGGCGTCGTTGGCACATAACACTTGGATCATGGTTTAGAAACTATGTTTACATTCCATTAGGTGGCAATCGGGTTTCACTAATAAAACTTATCCGTAATTTATTCATAGTATGGATTTTAACGGCTATTTGGCATGGCGCAGGCTATCATTTTGTCATTTGGGGACTTTATTTATTTATGTTAATTACGATTGAAAAATTATTCTTATCCAATTTTTTAAATAAATATCGGTTCATTGGTCACATATACATGATTTTTGTTATTAGTATTTCTTGGTCAATCTTTGCTATTGAAGATATGAGTCAATTGTACATATTTTTAGGTCGATTATTCCCGCTCAACGGAAACCTTGGGGGTCCATTCCCTTTTGACTATTTCAAATACTTAGGCAATTATTGGATTTTCTTAATTGTTGGTGTAATTTTATGTTTTCCAAAAGTTTATCAACAATTCATGAAAATAAAGCAGCCATTAATGATTGCTTTAATAATGCTAACTCTACTTACAGCTTGTTTATATTGCATGAAAATAGGTCTGGATGATCCATTCTTATATTTTCGTTTTTAGGGAGGTCCCATGAAAAAGCATAACTTATTTGTTTTAACTTTATTAAATATTTCAATATTGATTGTCGCTATCGTTTCCTTTCTCACCACTTCGATTTTTAAACCTAATGACTCCATTACGTTAGCAAAAATAGATTTTTCATCACCAAGTGCCACTCTGTTTCCCACTGCGTCCAGTGACGCCAATATAGCTGATGAAACAATTACTCCCACCGAAAACACACAAGCAACGCAAGATGCTTACGCTGCTAAATTAAGTGAGGCTGGTGAATATACAATTGATCAAACAAACACGTTATTTATTGGTGACTCCCGTGCGGTTGGTTTAATGGAATATGGTGGCAATGATTTAATTAATTTTTTTAGTGACGTGGGAATGAGTTTATATAAAATGGATAATTACGCATTGAATGTAAAAGATAAAGGTAAATTAACATTAAATGAATTGCTAACTAACTATCAATACCAAACAATTTTTATTATGTTAGGTTTAAATGACTTAGGCTATAACTTTGAATCCTTAACTAATCATTACAGCAATTTGGTCTCAACCATTGCACAGGCTCAACCCAATAGTAAGATTATCCTAATCAAAAATTTACATTTAACTGCAAATCGATCTGACTATGATGCCACATTCAATAATTCTAACATAAATCTACTCAATAACTTTATCGCCACATTAGCAGATAACACTAACATTTATTGTATAGATACCAATCACTATTATGATGACCAATACGGTAATTTAAACACTGAATATTCAAACGATGATACGCATTTGTATGCAAAATACTATACACAATGGTTACAACAAATCATTGATGATTCAACCAATCTCATTAACCAATCATGAGCAAACTAACTAAAATCAATTGAATACCAACCACCAACGGGATGGTTACCTTAAAGTAAACTTTATTTACTTTATGATGTAACCATCCCATTGCTATTGCTGCTCCAAAACTTCCCATAGCAAATACCAAGGCAAATAATAGTGCATTCGACATCCTTAATTTATGATGCATTGCCGCATATTTATCATAAAGAAAACAACCGAAAGTTATGCCATTTATTACTACTAAATATCGTAGCATTGCCATACGATGAGCTTGGAAAGTTCTGATAATTTGATTTACCCAGTATTGATCACCATTAAATATAATAAAAACGAGAAAATGAATGACAAGGGCATTGATAACCATTATCCAAGGAAGCATGAATTTTTTATTGAATCGCCCTTTTTTTATTAGTAGAGCCATTAACACTCCCACTTCACCCAATAATACTGCCAAAATAATAATCCAATCATCCAAAAAATTACAATCTTTGTTAAAGTGCTCATTAAAGCGAATGTATTTTAATGTTATAAGAAAACTTAATCCATTAATAATCAAAAGATAAACGAATGCAAATTCTATTTTCATAAAATAATTATCCATATTCTTGATGATTAATCAAATAAATTTATTAAATAATTCATAGTCAGTTATTGCAACACTAATAATTTTCTGTTATATTAAATAAGCTGTCCTCGTAGCTCAGTCGGATAGAGCATTCGCCTTCTAAGCGAACGGTCGATGGTTCGAATCCATTCGAGGACGCCACTTGATTAATTTAACGCTCACAGCAGTGAGCGTTTTTCATTTATAATAAAATCATGAGTGTTCAACAAAATATTGATGTGATTGCTATTATGGACTCAAAAGGGAACATTAAACCATTTAAGATGAAAATTGATGATCGTGTTTATCGCATCATTAAATTAAAGCGAATCGTTAAAGGCATTACCTCTACGTGTGGTACCTTTGGTTGGCTTTATGATGTTTTATGTGATGATCAAAAATGGCATCGTATATTTTATATACCAGATCAACGCATTTGGTTTGTTGAAAGTGACCATCAACATGTAGAACCATTTCATCAATATGAAAAAGATCAATGCATTAGTGATGAGTTGTATCTACTGGATATAGACTATGACACGAATTATTAAAATAAGGTAATGGAATAAATTCAAAAATTCATTCCATTACCTTATTTATTATTCTTCCACTTCGTCAATTACAGGTTGAGTAAATACCCCATTGAAACGGAAGTGCTCTTCCCTAACAGGTTTATTATAGGGATTATTAACTCCATAAGTTTGAATAAAGCCATATTCACTACTATGTTTAACTAACCAATCGTATTGTTCACTACCGGCAATGGGTTGATCATTTTCAAGTTCCAAATCAACAGCAAGACCCAATTGATGTTCTGAATGACCTGGATAATCACAATAAAGCACAGTATCGGTGCCATAGGTAGTTTGCATTGCAGTATATAATTCAACTTGATTCGTATACGAAATATACCCAGTATCAATAACTACACCACCACATTTTCCACCAAAGTTTTCACTTAATGCATCGCATAGATTACTTAAAGGGATTAAAATACGGGCACTCACTTGGATTTTTTCATCACTTGGAATGGATTCATCCAACGAAACCAAATCGGCAGGTTGATATTTACTCACCGTAACATTATCATCCACTATAGCATCTAAATAAGATGGATCAAATGCCAATTGCGAATTTGCATTATAGATATCCCCATACATAAACCAAAAGTCAATGACATCGGATTTATAGTGCTTACTTAATTCTGCTAATTCTACCACACCAATCTTGTCACGAGTCAATTCAATTTTAGAAACAAAATCACACGCACTGCCATAACCCAAATAATCTGATAGCATGTTGTACTCACTAATATGGTAAATATTAAAGCCATTACAACCTAAGTATTGAACAAATGACTTGGGAGCTATGGAGTATTCGATAATGTATTCGATTTGTTCATCATTCAAATATTGATCAATTAAAGCACGATCATCTTTATCTTGATAAGGATATCGTGATAAACGATCATAGCGTTGATTCATAATATAATAACAAGCTACCGATAAACCGGCCACCAACAAAAGTAGAATTAAACGTTTTATTAATATTTCTTTTCTCATAGCTCAATCTATTTTATCATCTTTTAAGGATGCATTCACTTCGTTTTCCAACATCCGTGCAACATTTTGTGCCACTTGAGATGGTAACACTTCAGCTAATTGGTCCACACTTGCTTCTTTAATGGCTTTGAATGTTTTAAAATGCTTATACAATTCTTTTTTTCGCTTTGGACCCAAGCCATCCACTTCATCTAAAATGGATTTAGTTTGACGTTTAGAACGTAATTTTTGATGGAATGTAATGGCTTTACGATGAACTTCATCTTGGAGCTGAGTAAGTAAATAAAATAAGTCACTTGTTTTATCTAATTTAGCATGGTGCATATCTTCCAAAATTAAATCATCCGTTTGGTGTTTATCGTTTTTAACAAGACCACAAATCATGCACGGTAAATTTAATGCTTCTTTAATATTTAATACTGCACGCATTTGATTTTCTGCGCCGTCAACAAAAATAATGTCTGGTAATGTGGCTTCTTCCATTAATAATCGATAATAACGTCGATAAAATACTTCTTCCATATTGGCTAAATCATCAGCCCCATGAGTTACTTTAAATAGACGATATTTATCTTTTTTAAACCCATCATGCCAAACAACACAAGCTGCAACTGCATCACTTCCGGCAATATGTGAGTTATCAAAAATTTCAAAATAATGGGCATCAATACCCGTTATTTCTTTTAATTGCTTTAAAGCATTTTCTTGAGCATAACTTTGTTTTAACGATAAACTGAAATAAGTTTCCAATTGCTTTTTAGCATTATTCAAACAAGTATCTACCCACTGACGTGGCAAACCTTTGCTACTGCCTTTAATTTTATCTTCCAATAATGGATTTAATATGGAAATATCAAATTCATTCGGAAGATAGATTTCTTTGGGTAAGGTATGAGATTGATAAAATTGAATTATGTATTCAATGAACGCATCTTCATCATTATCATATAGCGGCTGCACTGTATAAGTTTTATCGAAAAGAATACCGTCACGAATAAATAATACATTAATGGCAATATAACCGTGATCACAATAATAGTTAAAGACATCCACATTTTTGTGAACAGTTTGTTCTATGTCTTGCTTATCATGGACATGTTTAATGGCATCCAATGTATTCTTAATCTCTTGAGCTTGCTCAAAGCGTTCAGCTTGAGCAAATTCCATCATCTTTTCCTTTAATTGAGATTCAATATCTTTTGTATCTCCTTTTAAAAAGCGCAACACATCGGTACTAATTTTATCGAGCGCTTCTTGATTAATATCATATTGGCACGGCCCTAAACATTGACCCATATGATAATACAAGCACACCTTGGAAGGTAATTGTTTGCACTTTCTTAGCGGATATAGATTTTCCAATAATTTAACCGTATTACGGGCTGCATAAACATCAGGATAAGGACCAAAGACTTGTCCTTTCTTTTTCTTTTTATGCAAGCGTACGACTTCTACTTTCGGATAGGGATC
>CALCFG010000061.1 GCA_937900565.1 uncultured Erysipelotrichaceae bacterium | reverse complement strand
TTTGGAAGTGAATATACATAAGAACCCAACGTGCTTTAGCCGTTGGAGTGTCAGAAAATGTGGGGGTTTTATGGAGCAACAATCATTGACGAATGTTTTATTAATTGATGATGATTTATTAGTATTGGATGATTTACAGTCAATGATTGATTGGAAAGGTAATGGTTATTGTATAGTTGGGTGTGCTCATAATGGGCAACAAGCGTTAGATATTATGGCGTATCAATCCATTGATTTGATTATTGCTGATATTGAAATGCCTTTAATGAATGGATTAGAATTTTTAAAGGAAGTTCATAAGGCGAATCAAAATATTGTTGCGTTATTATTAACTGCTTATTCCCGTTTTGATTATGCACGTGAAGCAGTTGCGTTGGGAGTATTTAATTATATTTTAAAATTTGAATTAACTCCAAGTATTTTGTTGGATAACTTAAATCAAATGCGGGAATTAAGTATTAAACAAAAACAAAATTATTTATATACGTTGCATCAATCGCTGCATCAATATTTGGAATGTGGTCAAGAATATGGAATCGGACAATTAAGTAATGTAAGTTTAGAACATAAATGTATTTATATTGTTAAAGTAAATGCATGCTTAACCTTTAAAGATTATGAAGAAAAGAAACAAACGGATGCCTTAAATGATGTTGTGATTCATAATGAAGCATTAATTAAAACATTAGAATTATCTGGTGTTGCCTATTGTGCCTCTGCAATGGATATAACTTTTATATTTACGCAACCGTGGGATTGTAAGCAATTAAACAATGGGATTATTGATCAAATCATTTCACTTTGTCAATTAACCTTTGGAAGGGAGGTTCAAGCAATTGTATGTTCATGCGTATCACCAAGTGATGTCGCAGCTACGTATCAAATAATTAAACAAAAAGAATCTTTATTATTTTACTATCCATTAAATCAATGCATTGATTTAAGTGATTTGCATTGGAAAAAGCAAAATGAGTCCATGGATTATTTAAGTGAATTTGATAATTTAGAATCACTCGAAAGTTCATTGATACCACAACAAATAAAAAAATGTTTGTTGTTATTGAAAGAAAACGGATGCAATATCGCCATTAATTATTCGTATATAAGAAATATTTTGCGACATCTTCAAAAGTTACTCGCGAATCAAGTTTTAAATCAATCGTGCTTTGATGACTTTATGCAATGGCAATCCATTGCGAACTATGATGCATTGGAAACATTTGTTTTGAAATACTTAAAACAAATCGAACTCTATGCTGGCAAAGCATACAGTCGAAAAGTAGTTGAAATGATGAATTATATTCAAAACTATTGTGAAAAAGAAAATGTATTGGAATCATTAGCACAATATCTAAGTATGAATCGTGAATACATGGCTAAATTATTTAAAAAAGAAACGGGTGATTCTATTAGCAATTATTTACTGGATTGTCGAATGAAAAAGGCATATCAATTATTAACACACACACACTATAAAATTTATGAAATTGCAGAAATGTGTGGCTTTAATTCCAGCCAATACTTTAGTATGGTTTTTACTAAGTATTATCATTGTGCACCCAGTGAAGTTATGAATACAATAAATTAAGGAAAACTATGAATATAAGTAAAAAATCCAACAATTCAATATTTAAAAAGTTAATGGCAAGTGTGTCTTTAATAGTTCTTGGCTTTCTTTTAATTAATAGTATTTTTACTTATGCATATTTTGGTAAGGTTTTAAAAGAGGAAAATTTAAAGAAAGACTATCAAGTTTTAAGGGAAAGTAGTCAATACCTTGCAACGATGTTTCAAGAAGTAACTACTGTTGCGCAAAATATGTTGTTTGATGATCAAATTCAACAGTTTTGCTTGCTGAATAGTCCGACTTATTTTGATATTCAATCAATAGCAAGTGTATTAACTCGATATACTTCAATTCGTCACGTCATCCATTCGGTTTATTTAAAAACTGAGCGTGTGGGTGTATGGAATATTTTTCCATTTGATTCAAGTATTGAAGTAGCATTAAATTCGTTAGATAAACACGACTTTTATGGATATAGTGACTTAGTTACTCTTAAATATGGTGTTAATGAACAACAAATCATAAGTTATCGCAGTAATATTCATGATATTAATAATCCAAATGAAATAATTGGTGATTTATACATAAATATTGATGTTGCACAACTTAACAATTTTATTGATAGTTGGAAACAAGATGATTTAGAATTATCCCTTATCGGTAAAAAGCGTGTTTTAATCCCGAGTGTAAGTAAAATCAACGAAGATATGGCAAGTCTTTGTCAATGGGAAGATTTATATCAAAAGGATAGTATTGAATTAAATGAAGGAACGATTTTAAGTTCTTCAATTAGTAATACCCCATATCAATTAATCACATATCGTTCCAATAAATTGTTGCAAACAAAAGCACTTCCATTAATTCCTTTTTTTGTATTAACGATTACCCTATTAATTAGTTTGATTTTTATTGTGTTATATCAGCGTATTGAAATATTAACCCATCCAATTAAGCAATTAAGTTACGCTATGAATGATTTTGCGCACGGTAATATGCATGCCTGTGTTGCAATAAATAGTAACGATGAAATGCAATTATTGGGTAATACATTTAATGAAATGGTGCAAAATATTGATGCATTAATGCAAAAAAGTATAGAAGATGAAAAGATGAAGAAGAAAATCAAATTCGATATGATGATTAGTAAAATTCATCCACATTTCATTTATAATACTTTAAATTCAATAATTGTAATGGTCAGAAAAGAAGGTAATCAAGATGTTATTGAAATGACTAGGGCCTTAATTATGATTTTGCAAGATAGCATGAGTATTCATGATGATTTGTTGTTTGATACCATCGCCAAAGAAAAATCAGTAATTCAGGCGTATGTTACCATTCAAAATTATCGTTATAAAAATAAAATCCAATTAATTTTTGATATTGATAAAACAATAGAACATATTAAAATAGCAAAAAATGTCTTACAACCAATTGTCGAAAACGCTATTTTTCATGGCATCGTACCTAAAGATGGTATAGGTATAATTACGGTAAGTATTCGTATTGAAGGTAATTATTGTTGGATTAAAGTGAGTGATAATGGTGTTGGAATGAACAAAGAACTTGTAAAATCACTAATGCAAGGCTCTCAGGCGTTAAAACAATCTAAAGTTAATAAAGACAGTGTTCATTCAATTGCATTGATTAATGTTTTGGAACGTTTGGAATTTCTTTATGGTCAATCGTTACAATTTAATGTGGATTCGGTATTAAATGAAGGTACTACTTTTTCGATTGGATTTGATTTAGGAAAGGATAATATGCATGAAGCCTAAATTTTTCATTGGAATTACACTATCGGTTACTTTACTTTATGCTATTGTTGTTTTCTTTTTTATGAATAAACCAACAACAATTGATAAGTTAAATTCTAGTAAAGTCTTAACGATATGGGGTTGGGATGAAACCATACCTTCTGCTTTTGATGAGTATCAACTTTCCCATCCAGATGTTTCGCTAAATTTTGTTTATGTGGAGAAAAATGAATACGCTAATAAATTAAAACTTTCACTTGCTTTGCAAGAAGGTTTAACAGATATATGTATGCTTGAAAATGAAATGCTGGATGATTTCATTAGTGAAGATCTGTTTGTTGATTTATCGTGTACTCCATTTAGTTTGAAAGAGGTTGATATTTTAGAGAATCGATTAATGGAAGTACGAAGTGAAAATGGTGGATTATGGGGTGTTCCTGCAACACCTGGAAGTAGTGGGATTGCTTATAATCGTAATTTAGCTTTAGATTTTTTGAATACAGATGATCCAAATCAAATTGCCGTTGTTTATAATTCATGGGCTGATGTTATCAGTAAAGGTAAAACATTTGTTCAAATGTACCAAAATAAATCAATGTTTGCTTCATTGGAAGATGCTGCAGTGATGATGTATGGTCAATCAAAGGAACCGTACATTATTAATGAAACAATGTCTCAACCCTATAAGTTTTTAAACTATTTTTCTATTCTTGAAGCATTACGGGACGAAGGATTGGTTAAAAATTATCAACAATACTCGCCCCAATGGCTTAACTCGTTTCAAAGTGATGATGTTTTCTTTTATCCATGCCCATTATGGTTAATTCATTTAGGGGTATTTGAAAGTGATCAAACATGGGGGTATACTGTTCCACCCAGTGGTGCCTATCAATGGGGTGGAACGATTTGGGCAATACCTAGCTCAAGTAGTAATCAAGCATTGGCTTGGGATTTTATGCAAACGATTCTTTTAACTCCAGCAGGAGCTATGTACAATAAAAATAAAGAAAACGGGACGTTTATTTCTTACCAAAAAGCCTATGAAATTGACGGATATCGTGATTTATTTATAGATGATTTTGGAAACCAAAATATTGGTCAATACTATTTCGATGAAATATTACCTTCTATGCGCGACTATCAACAAAGTGAAAATTCCTCGCAATTACGTGCCATCTATATCGATGTTGTGCAAGCAATGGCACAGATTGATGATATGGATGCAAAGCAAGCATATGACTTATTTTTGAATGAATTATTTGCGACAATGCCTAATTTAAAGGTGGTGGAATAATGAAAAAATTAATGATTATATTATCATGTTTATTGACACTGTCGGGATGCAGTAAACGAAGTGTTGAAGTTAAAGTCGATGGGCATAATGGACCGATTAGTGTAAAGGTAAGTGTTGATCATTCCCATATTGAATCCATTGAATATTACAATCATCAAGAAACCTTGGAGGTTGTGCAACAAGCGGCTGAAACAATGATTGATGCTATTATTGCCAATCAATCGTTAGCGGTTGATGTTGCATCAGGCGCTACCGTTACTTGCCAAGCAATATTAAAAGGATGTGAGAATGCATTAATTCAACTTGGTTTCCATCGCAATCAGTTGTATCAAAATAACGATAACGAGTATGATGAAATTCGACCCAGTGAAAAACAATACGATGTAATTATCGTAGGGGCAGGTGGTGCTGGGTTAAGTGCTGCAGTGATGGCGGCACGTGAAGGCGCATCTGTTGCTGTACTTGAAAAGATGAGTGAGCCCGGTGGAAATACTGTGAGAGCAACGGCGATGTATAATTGTGTGGATGATAAATTGCAACACCCATTAGGAATATATGATAGTGAAGAAGATTTTTATAATGAAACATATAATGGTGGATATCAAAAGGCTAAACCTGAATTAGTACGTATATTAACCAGTCAGGCGGATGAAGGTAAATTATTTTTGGAAGAATTAGGTCTGCAATTTGATTCCGTTATTGATAATTGTCTTGGTGGGAAAATTGCGAGAGGACATTATTCACTGGCACATAATGGTACGGATTACGTCCAAGTTTTATGGCAAGCATGCAATGACTTAGGAGTTGATTTTTATTTAAATACTAAAGCAAATGAATTAATTATGGCCCAAGATAGTGTTATTGGTGTTGAAGCTTATCGAAAGGGTGAAACGATTGAATTCTATGCAAATAATGGTGTTGTATTAGCTAGTGGTGGATTTGGACAAAATGTTGAGATGCGGATGTATTACAATCGTAATTTAACCGGAGAATTACTTTGTTCAAATGCGCCAGGTGCTACGGGTGATGGCATTATTATGGCAAGTAAAATTGGTGCCTCATTAATTAATATGGAATACATTGAATTGTATCCGATGGGAGATAGTTACGATGGAGGATTACGTAATTCAATTCCTAATGTAATTAATAAAGGAATTTTAGTAAATCAACAAGGGCAACGATTTGTGCGGGAAGATGGTGCTAGGGATGTGCTTAGCCAAGCAATACTGGATCAAAAAGGGTCCTATGCTTACAGTATAGTGGATGATGATTTTGAAATATTTGCCGATGATCGATCGTATTTAGAAGGATTGGTATTAATGGGGTATGTTGAAAAGGCTAATTCAATTGATGAATTGGCACAATTGATTGATATTGATGCCGATATTTTAATTAATACGATTGATCAATATAATCAATCAGTAGCATTGCAAAGCGATTGTTTAGGTCGCGAAACTTTAATTAATGCGATTGATAAACCGCCGTTTTATGCCAATATGAAAAAGCCAACCATCCATCATACGTTAGGTGGCATTGAGATAAATGAAATGGCACAAGTTTTAAATCAAGACAAGCAACCAATAAATGGATTATTTGCAGCAGGAGAAGTGACTGGAGGCATTCACGGAGCAAATCGTTTGGGAGGTAATTCTTTTCCAGATATGATTGTCTTCGGGCGAATTGCAGGTAAAAATGCCGCACTAAATCAATAAGATGTATTTTAATTGATTAAATTTCATTTATTTAAAAATCATGGAGCATGCTCTATGATTTTTTAATCGCTGATTTTTAAACAAAATATCCGGATTTTGTATCGAATGTATTTTGTTAAAAATATATCATTATGATACTTAAGGAGGATTAGGAGAAAATGAAAAAATTACTTGCTGCAATGTTGAGCGCAGGTATGGTTATGGGTCTTGCTGGATGTGCAGGACAACCAAGCAATACTGAAGCTACAACACAAACAGCGAACAACGAACAATTTGATATTGTTATCGTTGGTGCCGGTGGTGCTGGATTAAGTGCTGCGGTAGAAGCAAAAGAACAAGGAGCTGACAACATTGTTGTATTAGAAAAAATGAGCTTCGCAGGTGGAAGTACAACGATGGCTTTCGGTGGATTTAACTGTACCGATTCTCGCTTCATGGATGAACAAGGTAGAGAAGAAGATGTTATTCAATTGGTTGACCGTATTGTAAAAAATGGTAAAGGTTATGCAGATCCAGATATGGCAGCAGTTGTTGCTATGGAAACACCAAACGTTATCGCTTGGTTGGATGGATTTGGTAGTGAATGGGGATTGATTCGTTACTCTGATCTACACTGCCCAACTGATGGTACTATTCCAGGAGTTGAATTAGTTAAAGTTTTAAAAGAACAATGCGAAAAACAAGGCATTGAAATTCGTTATAACACACCTGCTACTGAATTAGTTGCTGATGAATCAGGACGTGTTACAGGTGTTAAAGTAAATGGACCTGAAGGCGAATATACAATTGACGCAGGTGCTGTTATTTTAGCAACAGGTGGTTTCGAATCTAACCCAGCAATGATTGCTGAATATGGTAATCCAAGCTTAGCAAATATCCATTTAGCACCAAGTCAAGGTAATATGGGTGATGGTATTAATATGGCATTAGCATTAGGTGCTGGTTTAAGAAATATGGAATTAATCCAATTATCTTGTGCAGTTGCACCTTTCTCGATTCAAATGCAAATGCCTATTAAAAATAATGGTGTAGTATTCATTAATAAAGAAGGTAAACGTTTTACTAATGAATTCTCTGAAGCAAGTTCAGATCGTCGTATCACAGATGATATTTTAGCGCAAACGGATGCTGAATGTTTCGCAGTATATAACGATACAATTTACCAAGATTTCATGGCGATTGAAGAAAAAGATTTCTTTGATGAATATCGTATGAATGGTATTGATAACTCAGGTACTGTATTAAAAGCGGATACATTAGAAGAATTAGCAGAATTAATGGGTGTAGATGTTGCTGCATTTACAGAAACTATGGCTAACTTAAAAACTGATGGCATCGGTAATGAAAAAGTAGTTGAATTAGCTGGAACTTATAAAGAAGGTCCTTACTATGCTGTGGTTGTTACTCCTGGTGTAATGGATACATTAGGTGGATTAGATGCAGATACTAGTGCGCGTGTATTAAATACAGAAGGTAAACCAATTAAAGGTTTATATGCAGCTGGTGAAGTTATTGGTAACACACAAGGTGCTTACTATTCAGTAGGTTTAGGTGAAGCAGCTGTATTTGGTCGTATTGCAGCACGTAATGCAATTGAATACATTACTGACCGTGGTGGATTAACAGAACATGTTCCATTTGAACGTGGTGAAGCAAACAAAGAAGAAACAGAAGCAGTTAAAGGAAACTTCACTGATGGAACTTATACTGGCGAAGGTAAAGGAAATAACGGACCTATCAAAGTAGAAGTTGTTGTTAAAGACGGTAGTATTACTGAAATTAATGTATTAGAACAAGCTGAAACTCCAAACATTTATGCAGGAGCTGAAGAACAATTCATTCCTTCACTAATTCAATCTCAAAATGTGGATGTGGATGCTGTTTCAGGTGCAACAAATTCATGTAATGGTATCCGTGAAGCAGTTAAAGCAGCTTTAGGTCTATAGTATTTAAATTGAAGGGTAGTCATTAATCTACCCTTTTAATATGTGCACTATCATATGTATATCTAATCAATTCATTAATTAGCTTCTTTGATCACCTTTCCTGTTGTAGTCTTTGTGAAAGTATATTATCAT
>CALCFG010000060.1 GCA_937900565.1 uncultured Erysipelotrichaceae bacterium | reverse complement strand
TCGTTTTCAGGGAACAATACACCGCTATCCACAACGATGATTTCATCTTCGTGTTCAAAGCAATACATGTTTTTCCCAACTTCATTTAGACCACCGAGTGCATATATTTTGGTATCACTAGGTAATACAGTATCCACAAGTGCATTTATTTCTTTAGTTGTTGGACTTTCCACTTTTTTCTTACGTGGTGCTCTTGTTTTTTTTACTTCTTTGTTTTCCATATAGCTCCTTAAATTTCGATGGCACCAGGAATGATTTTATCTGGATTTTTCACATCGATATGATCGTAGAATAATGTCCCTTGGAAATGATCCAATTCATGTTGTAAACAAACGGCATTAAATCCACGGGCACGTATTGTTTTTTCTTTCTTTTCAAGTATATCATAGCCGCTTACAGTTACTCTTGCAGCTCTAAAAATATGTCCGGGATGGGCAGCTTCAACACTTAGGCACCCTTCACCATCTTTGAGATAGGCTTTCTCGCTTGATTTAGAAACGATTTTAGGATTTGCTAGTACAGCTTGAAATACTTTGGTAGGATTCCCCTCGTCGTCCACATCTTCAATAATATAAACGGCAGTTATTTTTTTAGGAATGCCGACTTGTATGGCACTAATGCCGACGGCTGGACGTAAATTTAATGCCTCACTTTTTTCAGGGTCAATACTATCTTTGACATATTGCAACATATCCATTGCCAATTTTTCATCTTCGGCACTTAAGGGTATGGAAACGTCTTCACTTTTTTGACGAATTAATGGATTATCGTCTTTAATAATTGTTTCGTTATTAATTAACACGAAAGTTCTCCTTTAAAAATAAAGCTTAAAAAAAGCGCGTTTTTTATTCACAACTTTTAAGCGATAAGTTCTTTAATACTATAGCATAGTTATTTTCAAAACGTTATATTTTCTCTTAAAAAAATTTGATTTTTGACTTTTTTTGGAAACATTATCTGATAAATTTATGCACAAATTACAAAATTAATGATTATTAAAATACCTTAGTGTTTGTTATAACTAAGGCTGTTTTGATTAGCCTTGCAATGTCAGTTAATATTTCATAATTTTAATAAAAACATTATCGCTTGTTTTAAATAAAATGACACCACTTCACAATCGATTCGGTGTTTTTTCTATGAATTTTAATTATTGCTGCTATTTGATGGCACAGACAAAATAAATAGATCTAAACATGACACTTTAGTGGATATAAGCTTGCGTGGTAATGGAGAGTGGAACCGTGGTAAAATAGGAAAAGTATGAGTGTTAATAGATTAGTGTATCAAGCACAAAAAAAAGATAAAAAACTTAATCCAATCCGGTATTGTGATCGATGGATTTTGCTTGCAACTATGGCTTTATCCATTTTTGGATGTGTCATGATTGTTTCGGCAACGATGGGAACTGCTGCTGGAAGCTTTAAATTACTATTTTCAACCATTATGAAACAGGTTGTATTTATTGTATTTGGTTATGGGTTAATGTTTTCTTCCAATAAATGGTTTAAGGTGAGTTTGCTTGATAAGGAAATGTTTTTAAGAACGCTAATATTAATGATGGCAATCTTATTATTCTTACCATTATTGTATACCGATAGTAATGGTGCGCATGCGTGGATTCCGCTAGGGTTTGCCTCCATTCAACCAAGTGAATTTGCTAAAGTTGGGGTAATTATGTTGATTGCTTGCTATTTAGGCGATAAAGATAAATCGAGTTTTGTTCATTTTAAAACCATGTTTAATACATGTGGATTCCTAGTATTGTTTTTTACAGCAGTGGTTGTTTTTGCACAAGGGGACTTTGGCAGTGGTATGGTTATGTTTTGCATCGCTTATATTTGTGTGTTGGTACCGAATAGTAAACGACTTTCCAATGTGCAACGGACAATGAAAATAGCTATCGTTTTTGCGATGATTGCGGTAATTGTAATTTTGATTTTACCAATTGGTGAAACGATTGTTGATGGCTTTTTCTTTTTGAAAGAATATCAAAAAGCGCGTATTTTCTCTGCACGAAATCCTTTCGTTGATCAATACAATACAGGTTATCAATTAATCAATGGACTAGTAGCTTTTGCTTCGGGTGGTTTTTTTGGTAATGGATTTGGTAATAGTGTGCGTAAATTTACTAACTTTCCTGCTGCGAATACGGATTATATCTTATCTATTGTTGTTGAAGAAATGGGATTTTTAGCCTATGTGTTTGTATTTATGTTATATGCAGTAATCATCTTTCAATTATTTAATTATGCAAAAAAAATGAAAAATGAAAAAGGAAGAATTATTTTAGTGGGAATGGCAGCTTATATCTTTATTCACTTTTTATTTAATGTGGGTGGAGTTACTGGGTTAATTCCATTAACTGGGGTACCTTTATTGTTGTTAAGTAGTGGTGGAAGTAGTGCTGCGGCAGTATTGTTAGGATTAGGGATTGCACAAGCAGTTATTAGTCAATATCGGATGGGAGTGATTAAATAATGCGTATTATTGCGGGGATACATCGTTCTCGAGTATTAAAGACATTAGCGGGAGAATTAACGCGACCAACCTTGGATCAAGTTAAAGAAAGTTGCTTTAATAAGATGGGGCAATATTTTAATGGAGGTATTGTTCTTGATTTATTTAGTGGCTGTGGCAATATTGGGTTGGAATGTATATCAAGAGGATTTGATAAGGCGATAATGGTGGATGTAAATCCGTCTGCGTGCAGTATCATCAATGAAAATGTTGCTTTATTAAAGGAAGAAAGTAAATGTGAAGTTATTTGTGCGAGCTACCAACAAGCCATAGAACAATTAAAATGTATTCATTTTGACTTCATTTATATTGATCCACCTTATGGCAACGTAAATGATTATTTTCAGAGCTTAAATCTATTGTTTAAGTGGGATTGTATTGGCGATAATACATTAATTGTATTGGAAACTGATAGTCAATTGGAATTGGATTTAAGTGATTTTCCGTTAGAAATTCGTTATGAAAAGAAATATCGAAAAGCAAAATTAATTTATTTAAGAAGGAAATAGTATGAGTATAGCAGTTTATCCAGGAAGTTTTGATCCCATTACCAAAGGTCACTTGGACGTTATTGAACGTTCCAGTCATATTTTTGATACATTGGTTGTGGTCATTATGGAAAATAGTAAAAAAAAGACAAGCTTTAGCCAAGAAGAAAGGTATCGAATGATTCAAAAATGTTGTTCACATTTGACCAACGTTCGTATCGAGATTGGAAGTGGACTTACAGTAGATTATGCGCAAGCAATTGGAGCAAATGTTTTAATTCGAGGAATACGGGCAATTAGTGATTATGAATATGAATTATCGCAAGCAAGTGCCAATCAAATGTTAAATCCAGGAATTGAAACGTTGTTTATGATTGCTCGTCCGCAATATTCATTTATTTCTTCTTCCATGGCTAAAGAGATTGCACGATATGGTGGGGATGTAAGTGGTTGTATTCCTTGTGCTATCTATGATCAATTTATAGAAAAATTTAATGAAAGGTAGTTATTTATGGATAATTATTTACGTTATCAACAATTAAGAAAGCAATATCCTTGCTTTACCTATACTAATTATCATTTATCCGTGGATAATGATCAGTTAAATATAAGTTATGATTTCCAAATTGATAATCTTGCAACATTTCATCCGAGTTGGTCCATTCCGTTAATGAATCATTCCATTAATTTAAATGATCCATTATTGCATCGATATTGTTTTACTTTAGGTTTGGTCGAACTTGTTTCCTATTGGAAGATTAGTTGTCCGCCATTGGTTAAAGTCAATTGCGGCAGCCTGGAATATGCGCAAATTCAATGGTTTAAAAAGCTTTACTATCATGGGTTGGGTGAATTCTTTTATATTAATGGTATTGAAGAAAACTTGGATACTTTTATGCGCATTCAACCGTTATCGATGGTCAGTGAACTCATTGATACTAGTATAGAAACGAATGGTCAGTTGATTCCTTTTGGTGGAGGTAAGGATTCTTATGTGAGTGCAACATTATTAAAGAATGTCTTACCAAATTATGCCTATGTTATTAATGATGTGATATCTGCAGTCAATGCGGTTAATGTGGCTGGGTATAGTGATCGATTCATTCATGTAAAACGAACATTGGATAAAACAATGTTAGATTTAAATAAAAGTGGTCAATATTTAAATGGACATACACCTTTTTCCGCGATTGTTGCATTTAGTAGCGTATTGGTCAGTTATATTTATGGCATTAAAAATATTTGTTTATCCAATGAAAGTAGCGCCAATGAGTCAACCATTGCGAATGCAACAATTAATCATCAATTTTCAAAAACTTTTGAATTTGAACAAGACTTTAATTGGTACAATGCCACTTATTTATGCGATAAAATTCATTACTTCTCATTTTTAAGACCGTTAAATGAACTTCAAATCAGTGCTTTATTTACTTTAAATAAAGCGTATTTAAGTGAATTTAGAAGCTGTAATGTGGGCAGTAAAGAAGGTAAGTGGTGTGGACATTGTGCAAAGTGCTGTTTTGTCGCAATGATGATGGCGCCATTTTTGGATGATGCAACCATTAATTCGATTTTTAAAACGGATATTTTTAATGATGCATCCTTGATTCCTTTATTTGATCAACTTATTGGTAAAGTTGAAGATAAACCATTTGAATGTGTGGGTACAAGAATAGAAGTTCAAGCGGCATGCATTATGGCTATAAAAAAACGGGAAAGTAAACCGTTGCCATTAATCTTAAATCGATACATTGATCTAATGGTTAATCAAACAATTGTTGATGAAGTTATTCACCAAAAGAATAATCAACATTTAGTACCGGATGATTTGTACTCTGTGCTTGAATGTGCTATGAAAGGAGTGAGTTTATGGTAAATTTAATTAAGGAACACATTAAAGCAACTTACGCTGATGCGAAGATTGCTATTTGGGGATTTGGTAAAGAAGGTCAATCCACTTATGCGTTACTTAGAGATTGTTTTAAAGATAAATTATTGTATGTTTGTGACGATAATCCGGTGGAATTAGAAAATGTTATTAATATTCCTGTACTTGAATTAAATAATTGTGATCTAGTTTTTAAATCGCCAGGTATTCCAGTATTGGATGATTCCATTAATGTGGATCACTTAACAAGCCAAACTGATTTATTCTTTCAATTTTACGGTCATCAAACATTGGCCATTACAGGCACTAAAGGTAAAAGCACAACGTCAAGCTTGTTAGCCCATATATTAAAAGAAAATGATTATGATGTGCAATTGGTAGGTAATATTGGTATTCCTTGTTTTAATGTCTTGGATCGAATCAAATCCAATACGCTTATTGTATTTGAAGTGAGTGCGCACCAGTTGCAATTTATTCATGCATCTACTCGAGTTGGCGTGTTATTAAATTTATATGAAGAGCATTTGGATCATTACAAAGATTATGATCAATATTGCCAAAGTAAAGCGAATTTAATCAATTATCAAAAAGGCGATGATTTATCCATTGTCAATATTGATTGTATGGATTATATCAATAAAGAAAATGTCATTACTTCCAGTAATGATGAATATGGTATGATTTATGCCAAAGATAATTTATTAGTTACCCCTTTTGGTAAAACTTATGTATTGCATAGTCAATTAGTGGGTAAACATAATTTTTATAATTGTGCCATTGTGTATGCTATCTGTAAGAAAGCATTTAATATGTGCGATGCTAATTTCTTATATGGATTAAAAACATTTCAACCATTGGCACATCGTTTACAATTAGTTGGAACATTCAATGGCGTGACTTATTATGATGATTCCATTTCTACGGTAGGTCAAACAACAATAGCTGCATTGCAAGCCATAGATAATGCCAATACGATTATTATTGGTGGTATGGATCGAGGTATCGATTATACCTGTTTAATTGATTATTTAAATAGTCATCCATTAAAAGCAATATATTGCATGTATGCTACTGGTAAACGCATTGCTAAAGAATTAAATGAATCCAGCAATGTCTATGTATTGGATACATTATACGATGTAGTGGCTCATATAAAACGCTATGCTACGGTAGGGGATGTTGTTATCTTATCGCCAGCAGCGAGTAGCTATGATGCATTTACGAATTTTGAACAACGTGGCAATATTTTTAAAAAGTTGGTTAGTCAATGAGTAACTATCAATTCATTAATGTCGATTCTAGTATCACAACAACAAATCAATGGCTTGATTTATTTGCGTCACATTATGGTTATCGCAATGATTACATGCAAACATTACAATGCAGTGAATTGTATCCGTTAGATATGAGTGATGCGATGTTAACATTTGTTAACTATTTAAATAATGGCCATGATAAAAAAATATTTATCTTTGGAGATTATGATTGCGATGGAATTTGTGCCACAACGATTATGCATCTTTTATTAAATCATTTAAATATTCAACACGGTTATTACATACCTAACCGCTTTAGTGAAGGATATGGTTTAAATATCCAACGCATTGATCAAGCGTATGAAAAGGGGTATACCACAATATTTACTGTTGATAATGGGGTGGTTGCATACAAAGCAATTGAACATGCTAAACGATTGGGAATGGATGTACTTATTAGTGATCATCATACCATTGATCAGATGCTGGATGTGCCTTTACTTCATCCCGATTTAATGGAAGATAATTTTGCTGGATTATGTGGTAGTGGGCTTGTCTATGAGTTAAGTCGTCATTTTATGGAAAATCCTTTATTGGATACTTTAGCGATGATTGCTACCATTGGCGATATGATGGTATTAGAAAAAGAAAACCGACGCATTGTTAAACATGGATTGCGTCAATTAAATACCTATGGTTTTGGTAGTATTAAAGCGTTAATTGAGCGCAGTAACGTTATTGATGAATCCACCATTGCCTTTCAAGTGGTACCCAAAATTAATGCTTTGGGAAGATTACCGCAGTGTAATCCTAATAATTTAATTAAATATTTAGTTATTGAAGATTTACCAACGGCTTGGCCCATTGCCCAACAAATCATTCAATTCAATCAACAACGAAAAGATCTAGTTGCTAATTGTGTGGAAGAAATTCAACTACTTGTTAATGAAACAATCGTTGTTGCTTTAACCGATGCATCCAGTGGAATTGTTGGTTTAATTGCTGCAGCACTAGTGAACAAATATAATAAACCAGCACTTGTTTTTACCTTAGATGATACTACTTATGTAGGATCAGGCCGTAGCGTTTCCGGATTTAATTTCCATCAAGCATTAGTTAATCTTAACTTTACCCATTTTGTGCGATTTGGCGGGCATAGTGGGGCGTTGGGTTGCTCAATTGCTAAAGAAAACTTTAATGAATTTATCGACCGAATTAAAACAAATAATATCAATTGGCAAGTAAGTGAACCCTATACATTCGTCTTTAATATTGATCAAAATCAAATTAATAATGCATTAATGGATGCGTTAATATCCTTAAAGCCATTTGATAAAACACACCCTATGCCTTTATTTAGTATTGATAATCGTGAAATCATTCATACTCAATTACTTAAAAATGTTTATCCGAAACTTAACCTAAGTAATGGCGTGGATGTAATAAGTTTTAAGATTCAATCATTAGCGCAACTATTGCAATCCAAATGGATTGTAGAATTGGGTGAAAATAACTTTCGAGGGAATGTAACAATTCAAGCAAGAGTGTTCGATGTGTTTTAGTTTGAGCTATAATATATTCTGTAAATAGGGAAGGAAAAATAAAACTATGGATTTAAAACAATATATTGCTGATGTACCT
>CALCFG010000059.1 GCA_937900565.1 uncultured Erysipelotrichaceae bacterium | reverse complement strand
ATCAATGGTATATGCAATATTGGATATTTTCATAATGTTTTCAATAATTGTTTTTGTTATTTCTAAATCATGAACGTCGTCATCAATTATGCAGATGTTTATTACTCCTTTACTGATTTTTAATACTTCATCCATGATTTGTTTACCTTCCTTAAAAACTACCGTAATATTTCTTGAATCAAACTACGTTACTTCTTATAGTTTCTTTTATTATAAATACAGTGTTAAGATGAAGCAAATTTAGAAAGTGTTAAAGGATGAAAATGACATTTAAGGGACGAAGCGTTGTATATTTGCTTAAAAATTCTAGAAATTTTCGGCAACAGTAAGTGTATAAGATATTAATAATTGGTGGCATAGAATATCCTTATAATTAAGTAAAGCTATCAAATGTCCACACGTAATAGGAAACGTTAATTGATTTGTGGGATAGAAAGTGGTTCTAAGGGACAAATCAAACCATCGAATGTTTAATAACGGTGTATTCTATAGTTATAAGAACACTATAGTTAATATAGTACATTAGGAGAACCTCATGAAAAATATAAAATTAAATATAAATATGCTTGTAATATTATTGTTACTTAGCGGTTGTAGCTCGGTGAAAGACACTAATATTTCAACACCGTTACCATCACCGTCAGCAACTGAACCTTCACCAACCGGGGTTACTAATGATAAAGTAGAACTAACACCGTTGCCAACTAACGAAGTTGAAGTGACCGTAACACCATCAACTAGCAAAAATGATGACGCTAATAGCCAAGAACCAACATTTGTTAAAACAGATATAAAAGGATTGTTTACAGTGGATATTTTAAATCCATTACCCAGTCAAATGGAATTAAGTATTTCTGCATCCGATGATCTTACTGAAGGATCAATTAGCTTTGATATATTGTCTGCAAACCCAGACTGTAGTCCATATTATGAGTGTATGTGGACACCGTATGGTTTTAGTTGGTATACAAGCGAAGCTTTAGAAGCGATAAGGAAACAAATTAATGTTAGCGATGATCATTATATAACTGAATATGATACGTCGATTGGTACTGTTTATATTTATCGTTGCTATACTGCTAATTTGAATTATCTTATTTATGATGGCTCTTACCCTGATTATGTACATGACGATCATACGATGGATTATGCAATCGAAGATTTGATTCGTTGGTAGATTTCTAACAGTTGTAAATCTATATCGTAAGAAAGAAACTTAAATAATAACTTGATATACATTAAAAATGCACCGTAATTCCGTTGCTTTAATCGTCGGAATATGGTGCATTTTTATTGGCTGCCATCAAAAAGTTCTTAGAACTTCAACTGTGTTTATAAAATAAGTACAGTTTTTATTTACGTCGACTGTATCTATGTTATAATCACAGTAGAGGAAAGAATATGTTGTTTACTATTGATGCGCATAGTGTATTACCGAACTATCAGCAATTGATCTTGCAGATTAAGAAGAATATTATTCAAGGTAAATTAAAGGCAAATGATCAATTACCATCCATACGAAGTTTATCAAAAGAGTTAAATGTAGCAATTGTAACAATTAAACGAACGTATGAAGAGTTAGAAAAACAAGGAATTATCTATACCCAAGGAGGTAAAGGGGTCTTTGTGAGTGACGTCGATATTATTCAATTAAAGCAAGAATTACAAAGTGATTTAGTGAATGAATTATCCAAAACGATACATTTGGCCAACTATTTTGGATTTGATGATAACGACATTGAAATCATGTTAGAAAGGGCAAAACATCATGACAAATAATGCAGTTGAAATTAAAGATTTATTAATAAAGTATGCTAACTTTACGTTAAGTGTGGATGAGTTAGCTTTGGAAGAAGGATATGTCTATGGATTAGTGGGTAAAAATGGAGCTGGTAAAACCACCTTATTAAAATCCATTGTTAATTTAGTGCGGCATGTTAATGATAAAATTACGATTTTTGGAAAAGATTTAACTATAAATGATATCGAATTAAAAAATATCATTGGGTATGTGAATGATGAATTTATTTACCCAGGCAATATGACGGGTAAACAATTAGCCAATAATGTGGGCTGCTTCTATACTCACTTTGATGCATTCTACTTTTATGATTTACTAAAACGTTTCAATATCGATCGGGATACTAAGTTTAAAAACTTATCCAAGGGAAGTAAACATAAATTAATGATTGCTTTTGCATTATCTTATAAACCACGCTTATTGTTATTGGATGAACCTACAGCTGATATAGATCCTGTTGCGCGCAGAGAAATATTACAGCTACTATTTGAAATTATGGATGAGGGGAACTTAACGGTAATTTTCTCTACTCATATTACATCTGACTTAGAATATATTGCAGATTACATTATCTTAATTGATCAAGGACATATTCTATTCAATAATCGTAAAGATCATTTGGAAGAACAATTCCAAGTTGTGCAAATGGAACAATTGGATGATGCAATCAAGCCTTATTTAAGGGGAATAGAAAAAATAGAAGGTGGATATCAAGCATTATGCATACGTGCAAATGAATTTAAGGATAATGCAGCGTATCAATTTAAACGGGCAAGTATTGAAGATATTATGGTATATCTGGAGAAATGATTATGAAAACAATGATCCGTTATTTATTTGATAAAAATAAAATAGCATTATTAGTTAGTGTTGCTTTAATGTCATTAATGATGCTTAATAGCATGTTTTTAGCATTCTTAATAAACGTAGCTTTATTAATAATTACTTATTATAAGATTACACGTTTTATTCCTTATCGTTTTAATTATGATGATATGTGCAAAGATTACACTTACTATCAATTATTACCAGTGAATATTAAACAATTCAAAGCAATCAATGCATTGAATATTATGGTATGGATGCTAGTTATATTCGCTTCGACGTTACTCTATGTTCGTTTTAGTAGGCAAGGTATTCAATTGGAAACAATCCTGTACGTATTAATGAACACATTGTTGATACCGATAGTATTAACATTACTTGAATGGTTAAAAAAACCATTGGACAATGATACGTGGCATATTGGATGTGTATTTATTGGACTTGGTCAAATTATCCTTATGCTTATCCTAAATGATATGGTTGCAAAGGGAACCAACATCTATCTATATTATGTCGTTTTAACAATTGTATTTGTAATTTTTGCTTACTTGCGACAAATTGAAAATCGAACTTTTTCCATTGATTTTACGTTAGGACTAAATAATCGTTACATTAATATTTTCCGTACATCTCGATTCTATTTTGACAAACGAAATTATATTACTGAAATTGGTTTGGGTTGGGTATGGTTTTGGGCATTTAAAGGGGAAATCTTGTTGGTGGTTATCTGGCTAGTGATGTTTAATGCAATTTTGATTGTAAGTACTATCGGATCTTTTTATGAAGAAGAAAGTTTTATAGCGTTGTTACCAGTCAGCTTAAAAGAAAAGAAACTCACTGCTAATATGGCGAGTCTTGTGTCGCTAGTTTTCTATAATGCAATTGTAGTTGGCGTATTTTTATTCTTTCATCAAAACTTTTGGATGATTGCGCAGAATTTGTTTGTTGGCAGTATTGTTTTGGGTTACTTTGCGTACAGTTTATTTGTTACTTATTATCATCGAGGTAAGAATTGGATATTTGTACCAACACTAACGATTGCATTTGTCTTATTGGTAGCCTTTGGTTATTCAATTTATCCAACGTATGGCAATAGTGTTTATCTTCCAGTAGTTTTATTAACAATCATTCTATTAATCATTGATTATAATCACCACTATGAAGTGCCAGTATTAGTTTAAATAGGTGAAATGTTGCTCATCACAAATAATGGGTATGACTTTAATGGTGTAGTCATCTATACGCATTCTGGAATTGCCTTTCATTAAATCTTTAAAGAAAGCATCCAAGTGTTCATTAGAACCTTGTACTTCCATTTTGACATTGCCATTATCAAGATTACCGACAAAGCCGGAAAGATTATATTGTTTGGCGAGTTGGGCAACGAAAAAACGACAGCCTACACCTTGAACTCTTCCTTTCAATATGATTAAGAATCTTTTCATACATTAATTTTAACAAGCAAAAGATCACTTCGTAAATAACTACTATTCCATTAATTTCGGTCACTTTTTCATAAGCTTGCGAATAATGTTGTTTTTAGAAAAGTTAACTCTACTACTATAAATGTATAATATCGATAGTTAAATTCTGCTACTTATTTCCAATAATTGAATTATTTTGGTAAACTAACACAAAAGGAAGGAATATTGAAATGGAAGCAGTAATTGTAATTGATATGCAACACGATTTTTTGGATGGTACATTGGCAAATTTGGAGGGTATGAAATTAATTGAACCGATGGTAAATTATTTGGAAAGTATTAAAGATAGTATGGATATATTCTTCACACGGGATACGCATCAAGAAAACTATTTAGATACCCAAGAAGGCCATTATTTGCCAGTGAAACATTGTGTGCAAGGCAGTGATGGTTGGCAAATTATTGGACCATTATTACCATATGTGGATAATGATAAGATAATTGATAAACCAACATTTGGTTCGTTGGAATTACCAGAATACGTTAAAGGGTATGATACGATTCATTTAATGGGTGTATGCACGGATATTTGTGTTATTAGTAATGCCATGATTTTAAAAGCTGCTTGTCCAGATGCAAAAGTAATTGTACATCAAGACTTATGTGCGGGTGTTAGTGTGGAAAGTCATCAAACTGCACTGAATGCATTAAAAGCTGTGCAAGTAGAGATTCAATAATAGAATATAACGTCATAAGAAAGCTATTATATTTAATAGCTTTTCTTTTGTTTTTGTGTTTTAATATTTACCTATGATAAAGGCAATATTGTTTGATTGTGATGGGGTTTTAATTAATTCTGAAGTTTATTATTTAACCCAAACGGTAGCTTGGATGAATGAAGCAGGATATAATGTGGATGAAGCCACAATTTTTCCAATTATCGGTACAAGTATGAAACGTACGTGTGAAATATTAGCACAAATTGCGCACAGTGACCCAGATACCATACTAAAAATGAACGATGATTACTTTAGTAAACATCCGTTACCATTTAAAGATATCATTAAGGATGGGGTAATGGATACATTGCATACATTATCCTTAAAAGGTATACGTATGGCAATATGTTCAGCATCACCACGTAAAGATTTGGACGAAATAATGCGCCAAACGGGATTTTCTCGTTATATTGAATATGTTATCAGTGGCGATGAATTAACCGAATCAAAACCCAGTGGGCAAATATATTTGCATGCAGCGGATAAACTAGGCGTAACGCCACATCAGTGTTTAGTTATTGAAGATAGTTCAATTGGTATTCAAGCTGGTAAAAATGCAGGTATGCGCGTTATTGCATTACATGATCCACGCATACCTGTCGATCAAAGCATGGCAGATGTTATTATCAATCATTTTGGCGATATACTAGAATATATAAAGGATTAATACAAATGGAAGAAGTTATACAAATAGATGGAGGATATCGCTTAAATGGCGAATTGAAAGTACCCGGTGCTAAAAATGCAACGGTTGCGTTAATGCCAGCCGCGATATTGGGTAATGGGGTCATTACAATGAATGGCGTTCCCGATATAGCCGATGTTGATTCATTAAATGATTTGTTGGAAGAATTGGGTGTTACGATTATCAAACATAATAAAGATAGTTATGTTTTGGATACGACAACCATGCAAAATAAGACATTGGACCATAAAGCAGTTTCTAAATTAAGAGCGTCTTATTATTTTATGGGCTCTTTATTAGGAAAATATGGTTATTGTAAAATTAAAATGCCGGGTGGTTGTTATTTAGGACCTCGCCCCATTGATTATCATTTAAAAGGGTTTGAAGCATTAGGGGCAACGGTTGAATATGATAAAGGGTATTATACGATTCAAGCAGAACAACTAATTGGAAATAAGATTTATCTAAACTTTGCTTCGGTTGGAGCTACAATTAATATTATGATGGCGGCTATTCATGCGATTGGACGTACTACCATTGAAAATGCGGCGAAAGAGCCAGAAATAATTGATGTCGCCAATATGTTAAATAAAATGGGTGCGCATATTCGCGGAATGGGAACAAGTGTTATTACCATTGACGGAGTGGCAAGAGAAACCATGGGTGGTTGCGTGCATGAAATTATACCTGATCGAATTGCGGCAGGTACTTATATTATTTTAGCGGCAGCGGTTGCTGATTACATGAAAATTACTAACGTAATCCCGGCGCACTTGGAAGCTTTATTAAGTAAGTTGGAAGATATGGGGGTTAACATAGACCCTGATGTGGATAGTATTACGATTCGCAAAACTACCCAGTTTTTACCAATTGATGTGAAAACATTAGTTTATCCCGGTTTAGCTACAGATTTACAACAACCATTAACGGCATTATTAACGCAAGCGAATGGGGATTCGACAGTTATTGATACGATTTACCCTGAACGATTTAAACATTGTGGCGAATTAGCACGAATGGGTGCGGATATTGATGTATCTATGGGACAAGCCATTGTGCATGGTAAAACTGGATTGTTTGGAGAAGAAGTTACAGCAACTGATCTAAGATGTGGGGCTTCACTTGTTATTGCTGGTTTGATGGCCAGTGGCACGACAACTATCCGAGGTGTTGATCATATTTATCGTGGGTATGAACATTTAGTGGAAAACTTAATTGAGTGTGGGGCTCATATTAAAAAAACAGTCATTGATTAATTGATTTCAAACAAGGTGATTTATTTGCCTTGTTTTTTGTTGTTAAAATTAATAAATAGTATTTTCTTAGAAATAAAATAGGTTTAATATTATGCAATAAAATTTAAGCAAATTTTATTTGCTGGGAAGGATATAAAATGACAAAATATATTTTTGTTACAGGTGGCGTTGTTTCTGGTTTAGGTAAAGGAATCACGGCTGCATCTTTGGGAAGATTGTTAAAAGCAAGAGGCTTTAAAGTTGCGGCACAAAAATTAGACCCTTACATTAATGTTGATCCAGGGACAATGAGTCCTTATCAACATGGTGAAGTATATGTAACGGAAGATGGAGCCGAAACTGATTTAGACTTAGGACATTACGAACGCTTTATTGATGAAGATTTAAATGCATATTCTAATTTAACAACTGGTAAAGTTTATTATAATGTTTTAAACAAAGAAAGACGTGGCGAATATTTGGGATCTACAGTGCAAGTGATTCCCCATATTACCAATGAAATTAAAGAATTTGTGTATCGCGTTGGTAAAAAGAGTAATGCGGATGTTGTGATTACTGAAATTGGTGGAACCATTGGGGATATTGAATCTCAACCATTTATTGAAGCGGCACGGCAAATTTCTTTGGAGGTGGGTAGATCCAATAGTTTATTCATCCATGTAACTTTAGTTCCTTATTTAAAAGGATCCAATGAGCATAAATCAAAACCAACCCAACATTCAGTAAAAGAATTGCAAGGAATGGGTATTAATCCAAACATCATTGTTTTACGGTGTGATGAGCCATTGGAAGCGTCAATCTTTAATAAAATTGCTTTGTTTTGTAATGTTAAACAAGATTGTGTTATTGAAAATAGGACATTAGATAATTTATATGAAGCGCCAATAATGCTTGAAAAGTCTAAGTTTTCCGAAGTTGTTTGTCGAGAACTTTCCCTTGAGTCTTCTTGTATTGATTTATCCAAATGGGAAGATTTGGTTCATTTAATTAAATCGCGTAACCAATATGTCGATATTGGTTTGGTAGGTAAATATGTTGCTTTGCATGATGCTTACCTATCGGTTGTTGAAGCACTTAATCATGCGGGATATTATCATCATACGTTTGTTCGTGTTCATTGGATTGACGCAGAAGATATTACATCCGCAACAGCGGATAAGTTACTTTCAGGCTTGGATGGTATTTTAGTTCCGGGAGGATTTGGTCAACGTGGCATTGAAGGAATGGTCGAAGCAGAAAAATATGCACGATTAAATGGCGTTCCATATTTTGGTATTTGTTTAGGTATGCAAATTTTTGTTATTGAATTTGCACGTAATGTGGCCAGAATCGCTGATGCGAATTCTGGTGAATTTGATGAGTTATGCCAACACAAAGTTATTGATTTTATGCCAGGACAAAGTAGCGATATTGATAAAGGTGGTACTTTGAGATTAGGGGCTTATCCATGTTCCATTCAAAAAAATACGACAATGTACACTTGTTATGGATGCGATACGATTAGTGAACGTCATCGCCATCGTTATGAATTTAATAATCAATACCGGGAAGCTTTGCAGCAAGCTGGACTTACCATTAGTGGGACATCTCCCGATGGTCGACTTGTAGAAACTGTCGAATTAAGTGATTGCCCTTTCCATTTAGGAGTGCAATATCATCCGGAGTTTAAGAGTCGACCAAACAAACCTCACCCTTTATTTTTAGGGTTCATTAAAGCAGCTATACAATATCGCAATGATTAAGCGTTATATTAATATGGCTGATTTATCGTATGTTTAACAGATAATTTAACCAATTATACTTTACTTTTCAAAAGCGTTCATGTATTCTATATAGGCACTTACTTTGGGTTGAATACGACCTAAGGCGGAAGGGAGATAAGGTTAATGAAAAAAGGAATTCATCCAGATTACCATAAAGTAAAAGTTGTTTGTACTTCTTGTGGTAATGTGTTCGAAAGTGGATCAACTGTAAAAGGTGATGAAATTAAAGTGGATACTTGCTCTAATTGCCATCCATTCTTCACAGGTAAACAAAGATTCGCTGCAGCTGCTGGACGTATTGAACGATTCAATAAAAAATACGGCATTAAAGAATCTAAATAAAATAAAGAGTCAATTTGACTCTTTATTTTTTTTAGATTTGAATCATGCAATCGTGTTTAAATGAATAGATATAACATTCAATCTTATAATCTGGGTATGCTTTTGTAATGATGGATTGATAATAATTTAATTGTTTCGTATACATGGCTTTTAAGTTATCGATGGTATCACTCGTTGTTTTATAATCAATGATATAAATGGATGATTTACTTAAACCAATTAAGTCAATGGAACCTGTAGTAAAGATGGATTCATTACGATAAATGAATGGA
>CALCFG010000058.1 GCA_937900565.1 uncultured Erysipelotrichaceae bacterium | reverse complement strand
AATACCGATAATATGGATAAAATTGATGTGGGAAAATCTTTAATTATTACCAATGGAATTATGATTGCGTTATGCTTATTTATTGCCATTAGCGGCTTTTTAAGCCAAGATATCGATTCAATTGTTATTGGTTCATTATTGGCGTTAGCTTTTTGTTTTCAAGCATTATCCGCTTATAAACAACGCTACCTGTATATCGGAAGAACAAATTTCGTATTTAATGGATTAAATATTAAATATAAAAACATTAAAAAAGCGATTCCACCCAAAGGTTTTTTACAATCCTGTTATAAAGTGACAACCATTAATGGTGAACAATTTAAACTTCCCATCAAAGCTGTTGAAGAAATGATGGATATGTTAGATAGTGACGTATTTAAAAAATAGATTGAAGGCTAGACTTCAATCTTTTTTTGCGTATTTAAAAAAGAGTCAGATTAATATCTGACTCTAAATATTGAATTAATAAATAATTATTCAACAACAACCTTAACACCAGGACCCATTGTACTAGATACTGTAACGCTCTTAACGTAAGCACCTTTAACAGTCGCAGGTCTAGCTTTTAAGATTGCATCATATAATGCTTTGAAGTTTTCAGCTAATGCTTCATCACTAAAGCTTGATTTACCAATTAAGCAGTTGATGTTACCATCTTTATCAACACGGTATTCAACTTTACCTTTTTTGATTTCTTCAATTGCTTTCGTAACATCCATTGTTACTGTACCAGTTTTAGGGTTTGGCATTAATCCTTTAGGACCTAATAATTTTCCTAATTTACCTAATTCACCCATCATATCAGGTGTAGCAACGATGATATCGAAACCGAACCAACCTTTTTTGATTTCGTCTAAAATTTCTTTACCACCAACAAAATCTGCGCCAGCATCTTTTGCTTCTTGTTCTTTAGCACCTTGAGTTACAACTAATACTTTACGTGTTTTACCAGTACCGTTAGGTAATACCATCGCTCCACGAATTAATTGTTCAGCATATTTAGGATTAACATTTAAATTAAAGCTAGCTTCAATTGTTGCATCAAATTTAGCAACATTAGTTTTTTTAGCTAAAGTCACAGCTTCTTGGTAGCTATATTGTTTCTTTACATCGAAAGATTTAAGGGCTTCATTATATTTCTTTCCCATGATTAGTCCTCCATTCCTTCTACAGTAACACCCATGTTACGTGCTGTACCGGCAATGATACGCATTGCGCCTTCAACATCATTTGCATTTAAATCTGGCATTTTGTATTCAGCAATTTCTTTTAATTGAGCTTGCGTTAATTTACCAACTTTATTTGCTTTAGGGCTTCCGCTTCCTTTTGTAACACCTGCATATTTTTTAATTAAATTGGCAGCTGGTGTTGTTTTAAGTACGAAAGAGAAAGATTTATCTTCGTACGCAGTAATAATTACCGGAACGATATCTCCATGACGATCTTTTGTTGCATCATTGAATTGAGAACAAAATTGAGGCATGTTGATACCAGCACTTGCTAATGCAGGTCCTGGTTTAGCTCCACCGGCAGGGAACTGTAACTTACAAATTTTTGCAATTTTTTTAGCCACAAGACTTACCTCCTATTTTCTATTGTGCTTGGGTTGTGGTATGAAGTTTGCAAACTTCTTCCACTGCTTTTACAAGCTTTACTAGTTTACCAACATTTCATAGCTTGTGCAAGTAGAAGCCTTAAATAATTCACGATTTTTATGCGTTTTTTTAACTTTGCCGCTATGATTATTTTATAAAAAATTTAGGAGATACCTTATGCACTATCAATCATTTAATCAATTACCAAAAGATGCCTTCGATATAAGAATCGAAGTATTTGTAAATGAGCAAGGTTTTACAAACGAATTTGATGAACACGATACCAATAGCACGCATATTGTCTTATACGATAATTTTAACTCTGCGATTGGTACGTGTCGCTATTACTATGACGTAACCCAAGATACGCTCATTCTCGGACGCATAGCGATTCGCAAAAAATATCGTAAATTTCATTACGGATTCGATTTAGTAAGTTACGCTTTAGAAACCATAAAAGCATTGGGCTATTCAACAGTTATCATCTCGGCACAATGTCAAGCACTTGGTTTTTATGAAAAACTTGGCTTTCAAAAATATGGCGAAATCTATTTGGATGAACATTGTCCACATATCCAAATGAAAAAAGTACTTCGATAATAAGGAAGTACTTTTTATATTAAGCATTGATTTCGCCAGCTCGAGCAAGCGCAAACTTCGCCGATAATGGACCGATTAATTCATAAATCAACGTTGCAGCTAAGATAACCGTTTGTACTTGCGCACCATACCCTGGTAATTGTTTTAACGCTAAGGTTGCCATACCAATGGCTACACCAGCTTGCGGCATTAAGGCAAAGCCGATATTCTCTTTGACAACCTTCGATTGTTTCGTTAATGTAGCCCCTATATAAGAGCCCATCCATTTACCTGCAAAGCGGATAAAAATATAAACAATACCCAATAGACCCACCTTTGGTAATGCATAGATATCCAAACTTGCCCCAGACACTACAAAGAAAAGAATAAATAACGGATAAGTCCAATCATCCACGTATGTTAGAACACGCTCCGCATAATTACTACTGTTAACATAAACTGCCCCAGCAGCCATGCACATCAATAACGCAGACAATCCACTCACTTCAGCCAGCGCAGAACAAATCAACACTACTCCAATACAAATACTCATGCGATTGGTATGGGATAAAAAATAACGGTGGGAAAATGCGGCAAGAAAACCAAACAATCCACCAATAACTAAAGCTAATGCTATTTGTCCTAATGGCATTATAAATGTATCCATTAAAGCCAATGCTTGATGATTTGCTAACGCAACGGCGACATTTATGGAAATTGAATAAGCAATCAATCCAGCAGCATCGTCAGCTGCAACAACTGGTAACAACATACGTGTTAATGGACCATCGGCCTTGTATTGTCTAACAATCATTAACGTAGCAGCCGGTGCAGTAGATGCAGCCAATGCCCCTAATGTTAAACACATCGGTAAAGGAAAACCTAACGCAATCGTGATTACATCCACTAACACAACCGCTATTAACGCTTCAAATACGGTAATTACTAAGGCAGGTTTACCAATTTGTTTTAACGTTGATAATTTAAATTCATCCCCAATGGAAAATGCAATAAATCCTAAAGAAACAGAAGTCAATATCCCTGTTGAATCCAAAGTGTCTTGATTTAAAATATTTAAAGCAAATGGCCCAACCAAAACACCAGCAATTAAATAAGCAGTTACATTAGGTAAATGGAATCGTTTGGTTATCCGAGTTAAACCCAATGCAACAAATAGTGCAACACCTAAACGTAAAACGAGTTGCATAAATTATTTCACACCTTCCCAACGTGTCACTGGTAACGCGAATAATATTCCTGTATTTGGTAATTTTAAATCACCTGCGACTTGATGAATTATATCGACTACATCTTGGACTTGTTCATCTTTTAACACTACGAATAACATTTTATTTTGAGGACGTTCCGGATTCATAAATTGTCGCAATCCTCCAAAAATAGCGGGTGCATTCACACTGTCTTGATTAACAGATGATAACATCCCTTCACAATCCACTACACTTGCACCATGAATACCAGCAGCCATCATCTTTTTCATAATCGGATTAATGCTAGTTTCATCATTGGTTATATGTACTAAAAGTTGCATAATATTTTCCTTCTTTCTTAAGCCTAATCATTCTAAACCTAAAGTAAGAAAATATTATGCAACAATTAAATATTTTATAAAATTAACGTGATGTAACCGCTTTATGATTGTTATTAAGCCAATTCTTCTTGGTAAATTGGGTTAATCTCTGCATCATAAACATGTTTTAACATCATTAATGTCACAATAAACGCCGCAAGTTCTGCTATTGGGAAAGCCCACCAAATAGCATCTAAAGAAATAAAAGATAAAACAAAAGCACATGGAAGCAACACAAATAATTGCCGCAAAATAGAAACCATCAAACTCTTCATACCATGACCCAACGCTTGGAAAACAGAGGATAGCACAATATTAACCCCAGCAAAGATAAACGATATTGCAATAATCCGTAATGCTGGTATTCCAATACTTAGCATCGCATCCGATGCTGCAAATATACTAAGTAACGCATCAGGGAAAAGTTCAAACACACCTAAACCAAATAGCATAATACCGCTCGCATACAACGTTGCTAATTTGATTGAACTGGTCATTCGTTTAGCATGTTTTGCTCCAAAGTTATAACTAATAATCGGTACTAACCCATTATTTAAACCAAAAACCGGCATAAAGACAAACGATTGCAATTTAAAATAAACACCAAAAACAGTAGATGCTGTCGCGGTAAAGGACAATAAGATCAAATTCATACCAAATGTCATCAATGATCCAATGGATTGCATAATAATACTTGGAATACCGATACCATAAATCATTTTAATGATATGCCCATTCATTGGGTATTTTTTTAAATTAATTTCAATTTCAGGATTTTTCTTTAACGAAAAATATAAACCTAAGGCCCCTGATGCAATTTGACCAATGACAGTTGCCATCGCCGCTCCCATAACTTCTAATCGTGGCATACCAAACAAACCAAAGATAAAAATCGGATCAAGAATAATATTAATAATTGCCCCTAAACCTTGCGTAATCATCGTATAAGTTGTTTTACCAGTTGCCTGCAAAATGCGTTCAAAAGTAATGGAGGTAAATATACCAATACTAAAGCAACATACCACCATTAAATATTGTGTACCATAACTAACAATTTCTTCATTTGCCACTTGAATTTCAAAGAAAGGACGTGAACCAAAAATACCAAAAATCACAAAGATAACGGTGGCAATTAAAGAAAGATACAATCCGTTATTGGCTACCATATTACTTTTATGATAATTTTTTTCACCCAATCCACGTGAAGCCAACGCATTGATACCTACACCAGTACCAACACCAATGGCTACTAATAATTGTTGAATTGGAAATGCTAACGAAACTGCAGTTAACGCATTTTCACTAACTTGCGCAACAAACATACTGTCGACAATGTTATAAAATGCTTGCACCAACATTGAAATCATAATTGGCACAGACATACTTAACAATAACTTATTGACAGGCAATACACCCATTTTATTTTCTTTCATATTTTCCCCTTCCTTCAATTAAAAAAAATTAAAAAGAGTTATAAAACTCTTTTCATTAGTATAAAAGTGGTGTCCGATGAGAGGCTCGAAAT
>CALCFG010000057.1 GCA_937900565.1 uncultured Erysipelotrichaceae bacterium | reverse complement strand
ATACGATTGTTTTAGGTGATGGAAAAGGTAAAACATTAACTGGAGATTTAAAAGAAATGTGGCAATAAAGTGTTGGTGATTATCGATTGTTTGCTAAGATTTATGATAATGTTTTATTAATAGAACTAATCAAAGCGTGACATCGAAAAGAAGTGTATAAATAAAGAGAGGATCATATCGTCCTTTCTTTTAAATTAGTTAAGTTTGATATCACCCATTTTTACATCGCACTATGACAAAAAAAATTACAAAGATGTTACCTACACTCTTATTTTATGATGTGAACCTTTCAGTAACGTAAATGTACCACAAAGGGCAATCAACCAATCAATTTCTTACAAAATTATTATATTTTCCAAAGAATCGTTAAGCATTGCAAAGGCCTTGATATAATTTGATTAGTTATTTTTTAGGAGAAGTATGAAAAATATTTTAGTTGTTGATGATGAAAAAGAAATTGCCGATTTAATTGCATTAGTATTAAAAAATGAAGGTTATAACATTACAGTAGCCTATGATGGTAAGACAGCAAAAGATTATATTAATTGCCAAACTTTTGATTTAGCATTACTTGATGTTATGTTACCTGATATTGATGGTTTTTCGTTATGCTCACTCATCCGCCAATCGTATTATTATCCAATCATAATGGTAACTGCAAAAATTGCTGATTTTGATAAAATTACTGGCTTAACGATTGGTGCAGACGATTACATTACAAAACCATTCAATCCATTAGAACTCGTAACACGGGTTAAAAGTCAATTACGTCGTTACACACGTTATAACAAGGATAATAATGATAGTAAAGATTGCATTGAAATACGTGGTTTAAGCATCAATGTAAAAAAACACAGTGTGACACTCAATGATCAACCAATTGAACTTACCCCTTTAGAATTTGAAATTCTTACTTATCTTGCCCAACATATTAATCAAGTCGTAAGTAGCGAAGCGCTATTTGAAGCTGTATGGAAGGAAAAATTCTTTAATTCCAATAATACAGTTATGGCACATATCGCCCGTTTACGGGAAAAATTGCATGAACCAAGTCGACATCCGAAATATATTAAAACAGTCTGGGGAGTGGGGTATCGTATTGATGAATAAATTAGATTTATTTGAAAAAATTAAATATCGTTTTTATATTCATACAACAGATAGTAAATCATTACGAAAAGAAATACTAACTAATGTTGGCTTAGCCGCTGCTATTTCTTTGGCATTAATCATTGGTAATAATATAATTTCAACTATTTTTCCTTTTTATTACCTTTATGTAATTGTCGATGTTATAACCTTTTGCTTAATTCTTTATGCAATATATGTCGTTATTGCTTTTCCCATTCAATTTAAGCAAAAGGTAAATGTACAAAACATTAAAACAAGTGAAGATTTTAAAAAGTCTTTAGGAAAACAATTGGTATTGCGTTATCTGGGTCATCTTACAATTGCTGCCATTTTATCCTTTGTATTTTTTATTTTATTCTTAAATATATATGGCTTTTTAGAATTAAGAAACTATGGAATTATTTATGATTTGTTATCTATCTTATTAGAATACTTCCCATTGATTGTTATTATTTATCCCATTGTTGTCCTATCCATTATTACTTTCTATGATTTCCTAAAACCATTATCTTATATTGATAGTATGTACGCCGTCATTGAACAAATGAGTACGGATTTAAATAGTGAAATTCATTTAGAAAGTGACTTAGCGCCATTGCAAGATAAACTCAATGCACTACGCTTAACTTCATTAAGGAATCAAATTAGTGCAAAAGAGAATGAAAAACGTAAGGATGAATTGGTTACATATTTAGCGCATGATCTTAAAACACCATTAACTTCAGTGATTGGGTATTTATCACTATTGGACCTAGAAAAAGATATATCCGATACTACGCGAGATCATTACATTGATGTAGCATTGGATAAGGCCTATCGTGTGGAAGAATTGATTAATGAATTATTTGAAATCACTCATTTTAATATTACACAGATGGAACTTACTACTACGACCAGTGATATTTATCGTCTAATTGATCAAACGGTTTTTGAATTTCAACCAATGTTATCTAAACGTCATCTAACCTTCAAATTTAGTCATAAAGACGATAGTTGTTTGATTGCCATGGATTGCGATAAAATGGCACGAGTATTTGATAACTTAATTAAAAATGCCATTCATTATGCGTATGAAAATACTACGATTACACTGGATGCTACCATTAACGATAATTATGTTGAATTTATTATGAGCAATCAAGCCGCCACCATTCATCCGGATAAACTCGATCGTTTATTTGAACCATTTTATCGCGCTGATACATCGCGTACTTCGGCTACCGGCGGCTCAGGATTAGGTTTAGCGATTGTCAAAGAAATTGTTACAATGCATCGCGGCTCAATCCGTGTTGCCAGTGCCAATGAAACGATTACTTTCTACTTGTCATTACCTTTGTCATAATTTCGTAAGATATTGTCATAAAGTTGACAGTAAGTCATCACAGAATTCGAAAACAATCATTTCAGTTAATTTTTATACTTACAGTATAAGAAAACTGAAATGGTTTTTTTATTAGAAAGAAGGTACTATGCGCAAACGATTAACTCAATACTTTCCCTTATTAACCCCTTTAAGAACATGGCAAGCGAAAACATGCTTTACATTGCGGTGTACTTTGGATTCACGCTATCATCTTAAAAAAGATAACGAATTACTTCCTTATTGTATCCATAGCACAAAAGCATCCATGATTAATACCTACACAGGATTTGATATACGCTATCAATACAATAAAGCTTTTAATTTAAAGCTATTATCTAAACAGTTTGATCATATCATGATTTCACCTGGACAGATTCTTTCATTTAATTATTTATCAAAAAATGCGGATGCAACAACTGCTTATAAAGATGGATTAGTGCTTGTAAATGATGATATTGTTATTGGCTATGGTGGAGGCTTGTGTCAATTATCCAATATGATTTATGAAGCAGCTTTGCATACTCCTTTAACGATACTTAAACGTGCCGGACATACGAGTCAACACTTATATGATCCTAATATTACCTTACAAGGTATTGATGCAACAGTTTCTTATGGTTTTGCTGACCTACAGATTCAAAATAACACCCATGCATTGATACAATTATCCATCACATTCCCAAGTGAAACTGAAATCGCAGTTACCTTTTACAGTAATGAACCATATAATCATGAAATCAAACTTACCAATGAAAATTTAACGATATTTCAAGAAAAAGGAAAAACCTATCAACAAGTGGATGTCTATCGTATCGATAAAACATTAAATACAAAAATTAAGTTACATACCAACTTATGTGAACTCGCCTATAAAAATAAGAAAGAAGGAAATTAATATGGCAAATATATGCATCATTTTTGGTGGAAATAGTGTCGAATATTCCATCTCACTCCAATCGGTTTACTCCGTATTATCCCATTTACCTACTGATGATAATTATTACTACCCAATTGGTATTACTGAAAATGGGCAATGGTTTTATTATAATGGAGATATCGAATACATTTTAAATGATACTTGGCATAAAGACATCGCCCATTGCCAAAGCTGCATGATTCCAGCCAACAATAGCAATCAATTATGGATATTAAAAGATGATTATCTTATCAATCGCATCCATATCGATGCTGCTTTTATTATGATACATGGTAATAATGGTGAAGACGGGACCATTGCATCCTTATTACAATTGGCCAACATTACTAATCTTACCTGCCCACCTTTGGCTGGCAGCTTAGCTTACGATAAATATCGTTCCCATTTAATTGCTAAAGCATTAAATATCAATGTGGCCAATTGTATATTAATTACTAACATGGATGCAATTGATAGTGATAAGATAACAAATACAATTGGTTATCCATGCATAGTTAAACCCAATAAATGTGGTTCTTCTTTCGGTATCGCACTCGTCCATGATGAAAAAGAATTATTACCCGCTATTCAACAAGCGTTTACTTACGATAATGAAGTACTTGTAGAACAATACATTAATGGTTGTGAAGTTGGCGTATCCATTATTACTAAGGATTCTACCTATATTTCCAGCGTGGATAAAATTGAAGTCAATGGTATATTTGATACCAATAAAAAGTATGAAAGCCATGATGCCAAAGTAACTTCTCATGCGTTTGATTCCGATTTAGAAGATAAAATTAAACAAATAGCTTATACTCTTTACCAAGCTCACAGCTGTGATAACTTTGCTCGTATTGATTGCTTTTTAAGTGAAGATAATACGATTTACTTCAATGAAATCAATACCATTCCTGGATTTACAACAACCTCTAGATTTCCCAATATGTGTGCAAGTGATGGCATCACTTTTGATCAACTCATTACCCAATTACTTACTTCATAAAAGGATATTCTTATGAACTATATTACTCATTACTTAAGTTTAATTAACGCATCGCATCCCATCACATCCCAACTTCATTTAAATCTTTCCACCATTCAACGCCATTATGATCCAATACAATTGGATACCATTGCTTTAAATCAATTATTAAATTGTTTAAAGCAATGCCAACGCAATGAAGATATTGCTTTGATATCTGGCTATCGCAGTCATCAAGAACAAATTAATCTTTATAATCAATCATTGCGCGATAATGGCGTTGAATATACGACAAAATATGTGGCCAAGCCAGGCTGCAGTGAACATGAAAGTGGATTAGCCATTGATATTGGGGATGTGATGGATACAATTGATTTTATTGCACCGCAATTGCGATATAACCAAAGTAATAATTTATTACGTCAATGCTTATTTGATCATGGGTTTATCCAACGTTACCCCGCGCATAAATTGGACATTACCGGTATTGATCATGAACCTTGGCATTTTCGTTATGTTGGTTATCCTCACAGTGCCTATATACAACAATATGACCTTGTATTGGAAGAATATATTCACCAATTAAAACAGACATCCATTGATCATCCTTTGATTTATCAAGATTATATTATCTATGCAACCAAAATAATGGATAAATTCACTTTAGCAACAAGTGAAGTAAGTGAAAGTAATGATGGGTTTTATATTGTAACAACTAAAATCCATGACTAACTACTTATTACTTTGTTATCCATCATTACTTTCACTTATTATCTGTTTTAATTGGTGGCTTCCCAACTGTTTTATTACTAACCTATTCACCCCATTAATTATAGGAATAACTTGCTTTTATATCAGCTATGCTTATTTTAAAAATGATCAGCGTTTAGTAGATAATACAACGATTAAAGATAAACGATATATTTATTTGTTAATTATCATTAGTATTATTTTTGTTTACCTACACAAATTCTATTCAAATCAATCATTAATAGGTTTAGCAGTATCATTACTATTCCCATTATGTTTAACACCACTATGGACTTACATAATTCAACAATTGATTTATCATTTTAAATATAAAACGATACTTATCATTGTAAGTTTACTAAATATTGCATTAATTATTAATACTACCTATATACCGCTTGTATCCATTGATCCAACATTATTTTCACCAAAAGTAACAAATACTATCAATCAGTATGCCATACTATGGCATTGCTTTTATCCAGTAATGTTAATAGTTTTAGCTTATGGATATGTGACCAATCATATCGCTAAACTAAAGCTGAATTATATTTGGATATTATTTATCGTTGAATCTTTGCTTATACATATTATGGGATTATCGTATCCCTATTTATATCGCTTTTGCTTTCCAATAATTTGCATTTATTTAGTCCAAAACAATAGGATCAATATAAAAATTAAGGATGAAGCAATTACCAAAATTAAATTTTTGGTAATGATCGGCTTCATACCCATTATTTATACAATCATTGAATTATATAAATCATATTTAAAGTTATTGGATAATCCTTGTTTTACAATCATCGTAAGTAGTGGGTTTATCTTATTAATAACCTATATTATTTACCACTTACCATTAAGTAAAACCATTGATAGTTTTAAGCGAGCAACGATTCGTATTAACAGTAATGCATTAAAACATAACATAGATGCATTCAATAGCCTACTGCCATCCACTACTAACATATGTGCTGTATTAAAAGGTAACGCTTATGGGCATAATGCTCCCTTGATTGCTTCAATTTGTCAACAAAATGGAATTGATATGATGGCAGTAGCATGTTTAAAAGAAGCCATTGAATTACGTAAAAAAGGCATTGAATGCCAGCTACTTATTCTTAGTGACAGTGATCCAATCAATGCTAAACTTATCTCAAAATACCAATGCATTCAAACAATATCCAGCTTAGATACTTTAATTAAATATCAAAATAGTGGTTATATAATACATACAGCATTAGCGATTGATACTGGAATGCATCGATTAGGTTTTGAATATGATGATCATGAATCATTAAGTAAAGCATTTGCTCAATCCAATATATGCATTGATCATATCTATTCCCACTTAAGTGATAGTGAAGATTTAAGCAACTATTCAACGCAATATACCTATGAACAGATTAACCGTTTTAATGAATGCATTACTTATTGTAAAAGCCTAGCTAAACATTCCTTTACTACTAGCTTACAAGCGAGTTTTGGAACATTAAATTATGCTTCGTGTAATTATGACTATGTCCGTTTAGGGATTTCGCTATATGGAGTAACCCCTGATATTAATCAACCAACACGATCTAATCTTGATTTACAACCTGTCTTATCATTGCATAGTAAAATCATTGGACTTCATAAAGTAAATAAAGGTGATACGATTGGTTATGGACAATTAACAATCGCTCAACATGAAAGTTTAATTGCTACCATAAGTATTGGTTATGTGGATGGATTATTCCGTAATTATCAGGATACCCAAGTAGTTATCCATGGTAAAAAAGCGCCAGTAATCGGAAAAATTTGCATGGATTTATGCATGGTAGATGTAACGGATATTGATAATGTTTCAATCCAAGATGAAGTTGAGTTTATCAGTGCTAATCAAGATGCACCAACTCTTGCAAAAAGTTTTAATACCAATAGTGTTGAATTATTAGCACGATTAAGTAAACGATTAGATGTTACTGTGATTCAATAAAATCGCTGTAACAAATAAACATGATGTTTATTTGTTACAGCTTTTCATTATTTAACTTTATGATTTATTAGTTTTAGAATATTAAAGATGATTATTACTAGATTAATCGCATTAATAGCAAGTACTACCTAGATTAATATCATCAGTAAATCACTGCGAAATACTTTTGCTACAGGTAATCCGTCGTCTAAAGAATATCCAATATTATTCAATAGTCTACCCAAATATGAACATGTAACAAAATTACATAAAACTGTATAATAGCGGTCCATAATATCTCCTAAATAAACGTAGCACACTTAAAAAATGAGAGTTACGCTTTATTTTAAAGCATTTTCATATATTAAAAACACTAAATTTTCATATTTTACTAGGTGTTACAAAATAAGATTATATTGCATCATTACCTCAATTTTCCAAATCAGTTCCTATTAAATATGGTGTTGGAATTAATAATTACACTTTTAGTAACACTAATCATACAAGTTGCCAAACTTTTAAATATTCACAGTTCTTTTTATTGAAATAATAACACTCTATAAGGAGTGACTTTTGATTTTAAAATATATTTATGACAACAGTAAAGCAAATTAATTAAATGTTTTAATTCAATAGTTGAAAGGCATAATGACAAAAGATTCTACACCTAAAACTGTAATTCCTGTAACCTATGAAGAAACTATATTTTTAAAGGATTTACGTAATAATCCAATCACATTTTAGGATTATAAAAATTCATCGGACTTTGATATTTCTAAATTAAACGGCAATGTATTTGTCATTGGCAATCTTAATACTTTTCATTTGGAAAATATTTTGTCTTTAAAAAAAGATAATCCTCATATAAAGTTTCATTTCTTTGATACTAAGCATTCACAAAAGAACTATGCAGAGATTTTAATTGCAACTTTCACAGGAGAAATCCTACAAACATGTGGTTCATTTAAAGAAATTAACTTTATATCTCAGAATAAAGGATTCCAAAGTATCAATCATTTTTGATATCACAAGGAATAGGCAATGTAAACATTTAAGTTCAACAAGGACCATCTCCATCTAAATACACCACTTTTAAAAAGATTGTTGAATCAAATCATCTTACTCAAAACTACGTTAATTTAAAAACTATTTTAAAAACAGGTAAATCACTTAATATATCGGAATCTGAAGTATACAAAATTCTTCAAAATGATTTTAAGTATGATTATGACTACGCTAGCGATAAAGTTAAAATTAGACCCAAAAATAATTAAATGTCTATTTTAGATAAGAAATCTTTTCTAGTTATACAAAATTTTTGATAAAAGAATTATAAAAAGCTGTAACACAAGTGTCCATTAAGCACTATTGTTACAGCTTTTATTTAAATTAATTAACCAATAGCATTACTCATATCCAATTTTAATAATTGGTTAAGTTCTACTGCATATTCCATTGGTAATTCTTTCGTAAATGGTTCAATGAAACCCATAATAATTAATTGGGTTGCTTGATTACGGGTAAGACCACGACTCATTAAATAATAAACTTGACGTTCACTAATTTTTGATACCGTTGCTTCGTGTTCAATGGTTGATGTACCAACACTGCTTTTATTCACAGGAATCGTATCACTTTTACTGATTTGATCAAGAATTAATGTGTCACATTCCACTTTAGAACGAGCACCTTCAGCTTTGCCGTTATGTTGGACAATCCCTCTAAAGTTAGCTTCCCCACCATTGCGGGCAATTGATTTAGAAATAATCGTAGAACTGGTATCTTTAGCTAAATGAATCATTTTAGCCCCCGCATCTTGAATTTGATTGGCACTGGCAACAGCAATGGAAACACAATACCCATTGGCTCCTTCACCTTTTAAGATACATGCAGGATATTTCATATTAATTCCAGAGCCAATATTCCCATCGATCCATTCCATGGATCCATGGGCATCGACAATGGCACGTTTGGTTACAAGGTTAATAATATTATCACTCCAGTTTTGTACCGTTGAATAACGACAACGTGCATTTTTACCAACAAAGATTTCTACCGTAGCTGCATGCAAACTATCTTTACTATAGATAGGCGCAGTACATCCTTCAACATAATGCACGCTGGCATCATCATCAACAATGATTAATGTCCGTTCAAATTGACCCATATTGGCTTTATTGATACGGAAATAGGATTGTAAAGGTTTTTCTAAGGTTACCCCTTTAGGTACATAGATAAAACTTCCCCCACTCCATACGGCACCATTTAAGGCAGCAAATTTATTATCAGAGTTTGGAACTAACGTACCGAAATATTGTTTAAATAATTCAGGACATTGTTTAAGGGCACTGTCAGTATCTAAGAAGATCACTCCTTTTTCTCTGACTTCATCCAACATATTATGATAAACCGCTTCACTGTCATATTGAGTTGTTACACCGCTTAAAAACTTTTGTTCTGCTTCAGGAATTCCTAATTTATCAAAAGTATTTTTTACTGTTTCTGGTACCTCATTCCAGTCATTACTTTCTTTTTCAGCCACACGATTAAAATATGTAAACGCATCAAAATCAATATGACTTAAATCAGGTCCCCAATCTTGTAACGGCATTTCATTAAATTTTTTTAATGAATCCAGGCGATAATTTAACATCCATTCCGGTTCATTTTTTAATTTTGAAATGGTACGAACAACGTCTTCATTTAAGCCTTGACCCGTATTAAAGATGGATAAATCCCCATCGGAGAAACCATATTTGTAATCATCTTTATTTTTAAAGATTTGATCATTATTACTCATCAACGTTTTCCCCCAAACAACTTAATGCACCTTTCCAACCAATGGTTGCGCATTTGATACGATTGGCACTTTTACTTACGTCTGCAAAAACGATAGCTTCTTCCAATAGATTTTCATCATATTCTTTTTCATCAAGCATATTCATGTAATTGTGACAAATCGTTTTTGCTTCTTCAATGGATTTACCTTTAACTAATTGCGTCATAATACTAGTCGAGGCCGTGGAAATCGTACAACCAACTCCATCAAATGCAACATCTTCAACCGTATTATTATTTAGTTTCATATAAACGGTAATATCATCAATGCAACTGTCACTAGCCATGTGTTTACTAACATAACTACTATCATCCACGTTGTGTTTATTGGCTGGATTTTGGTAGTTATCAATTATAATATCGCGTGCGATACTAGGATCTTTTAACATATTCATAAAACATCACCTTCACTAAAGTGTAAACGCAGCATCAATGCATTTTTCTAGTGTTATATCTTTTAATGCACTCACTAAAGCATCAATATCTTGTTTACTCGTATAAAAATACATACTGGCACGAATGGATTCATTCACACCCATGACATGATCAATTAATTTGGCACAATGATTTCCTGTACGAACTGCAATATTTTTACTTGCTAAATATGCAGCAGCATCTTGCGCAAAAATCCCATCCACATTAAAACTAATCAAACCAGAATGGGATTCCCCATTATAAACTACGACATTATCCAATTGATTTAATTGTTCCATTGCATAATTCTTTAGTTCAGTCTCATAATGCTCAATATTATTCATGCCAATTTGCATTAAATAATCCACTGCACTACCTAACGCAAGCACACCTTCAATATTTGGTGTACCCGCTTCAAATTTTTCTGGTGTTTCTTTTAAAATAATTTGTCCATCATCATTAAAACGTGCATTAGATCCACCACCTAATAGTAACGGATCAATACTATCCAACAACGCTTTTTTACCATAAAGCACACCTACACCTGAACTACCACACATTTTATGCGCACTAAATGCCAAAAAATCGATATCATCCACTTTTACATTAGTAGGTACATGCGGCACGGATTGAGCCCCGTCGACAACAAAAACCGATCCATTTCTATGGGCCATTTCACTTAATTGTTGTAAGGGTTGGACATACCCCAACACATTACTCATACCCGCAATGACAACTACTTTTACTGGTAAAGTAGCTAATAATTGTCCATATGCTTCCATATCGATACGTCCTAAGGAATCACATGGTATATAAACAATTCGAGATTCGGTTTCTTTAGCAACGATAAACCAGGGCAAAATATTGGATGCATGTTCCAAGTAAGTGGTTAAAATGACATCGTTTTGAGTTAATATCTTTTTCCCATACCCATAGGCGATCCAATTTAATCCTTGCGTAGCTCCAGAAGTAAATACTATTTCTTTATGCGATTCTGCATGAATAAAGTTTGCTACTTTATTTCGCACATTATCATACATTGAGCTTACTTTAGCACTGATTGGGTAATCGCCCCGGTGTACGTTACTTGTTATATGTGTATAAAATTGATTTAAGCTATCAATAACACATTGTGGTTTTAAACTGGTTGCCCCACTATCTAAATATATAAGCTCTGGATTATTTTGTAACATTGGAAAATCTTTGCGAATCAATTCATTATTCAACATAATTAGCCTCCAAATTATCCATTAGATGTTGTAAGTAATTTTTAACAGAAGCTTCGTTAACACACTCCACAACCGGTTGCATATATCCTTTGGCAATTAATGCCATAATGGCTTTACGAGATAACCCTTTGGATTGAAGGTAATACATTTGCCGCGGTGAAATTTGCCCAATGGTACAGGCATGGGCTGCTTGACAATCAAAATCATCGATATATAGCATCGGTTTCAACGTAATGGCTTTATTATTGGTAAATGTAGCACAACGTAAAGCTTGCCGACAGTCGTTACCATTTGCATATTTTTTTACCACCCCACTGGCTTCAATAGTGAATGGTTCATTGGTAGTGATTAACCCATAATGATTCATTGTAGATACACAACGGTTATTTAAATGATTAATGGTCATGTACATTTTTTTATTGGCATTGCCTAATAAACCAGACTCAACATCTACAACGGAATCATCTCCATTTAAATTAATGGTAAAATTAGCGTTATATTCTTGATTTACTAACGATACTAATGCAAAAGTTAAATTAACATTGCTTCCAACATTAATTTCTAAGTTCATATCAATCGCTTGAGAAGCTTCGTGCAATAAGACCAATGTCACTTGTTGCTTGTCTTGAATGTTTAAATGCGTTTTAAAATCTTGCGTCGCACTTAAAACCATTAATGACTCATTAACATCACAATTGATATTTTTAGAAAGATCGTATTTTGTAAAATTAGTCATGTTTTGCTCCTGAAGCAATAGCACATGTACCTAAAGATACTTGACTTGCTTTTACTGGGGCAACTTGAGGATCAATATGAAGTTGACGATATATCCAATCATAACCTTCATTATCCACCTTATCAACCAATTCACTGCCTCCACTTAATACAATAGAACCATTGACCAATACATGGACATGAGTCGGTTTAGCGTAGTCAAAGAAACGTTTATAGTGTGAAACAATAACGACACCCATACTTGTTTCATTTTTTAATTTATTAATTGCATCTGCCACAAGCTTCAATGCATCAACATCCAATCCACTATCAATTTCATCCAACATCGCCATCTTTGGCTTTAGTAATTCCATTTGAACAATTTCATTACGCTTCTTTTCTCCACCTGAAAAGCCTTGATTTAAAAAACGATGTGCCAAATCTGGTTTCATGTTTAAATCTTGGATTGCTTGGTTCATTTGTTTATAGAATTCAAATAAACGCACTGGAGTTTCTCTACGTGCATTCACCGCTTCTTTCAAAAAGTCAGAATTGGTAATGCCTGGAATTTCTACTGGATATTGCATCGCTAAAAATAAGCCAGCAATACTACGTTCATTAACTTCCATTTCTAGTACATTCTTACCATCTAATGTAATGCTACCTGATAACACTTGATAATCTGGATCTCCCATAATCGTCGATAACAAAGTAGATTTTCCATTCCCATTAGGTCCCATTAAAGCATGGACTTCACCACTATTGATTGTTAACGTCAATCCATTTAATATTTGTTTGTCACCTACAGCAACACTTAAATCTTTTATTTCTAAACAGCTCATCTTGTGCTCCTTAATTAATGTTCTCATCGATTATAACACTTGTGAAACAGTGCATACATTTTTACTATCTTTTACTTATCAAAAATGGATTTCAAATAAAAAAATGGTAATATTTTGTTATTTTGAAGGAATTATCGTTCATAAATTGGCAATAAGTCATGGTTAACTGTATAATATTCAAGTTGTTTATTAGGAGGAAATATGAAAGATTTATTTAAGAAATATGCATTCGTATTTATTGCAGGCATTTTCTTTATCATCATTATTATTGGATATTCAATCTATCAATTCAACTCACAAACACCAACTAAAACGGTTGATGGTGCTCAAGTTGTTTATTCATTAGATAATGTCGATAAAACAGCTGATCAGGTTTATGACTATTACTACAAATCAATTGGTGATAATGTCATGTTAAATGCATTTACTAATGCAGTTATTGACGAATATGAAGAAACAACTAAAGACATGAAGAAAACGGCAGAAACAAATGCCAACAATTTAATTCTTTATTATCAACAAAATTATGGTAGCAGTTATGAAGAACAAATTTTAAATGGTCTACGTGGTATGGGCTATTCAAGCATTGACGATTTAGCCGCTTATTATGTACGTATGGAAAAATATTCAAATTTATTAAATGAATATTTATTAGCAAACCCTACCAGTGAAATGAGTGATTACCAAGACAAGCAAGGACGCGTAGTATCACATATATTAGTTAAAATGAGTGATAGTAGCAACCCTACAGAAGAAGAACTAGCTAAAGTCGATGAAATTGAAAAAGCATTGCAAAGTGGTGAAGAATTTGCTAGCGTTGCCGCTAAATATTCTGACGATAGTAGCGCAGCTCAAGGCGGTAATTTAGGTGCAATGAACAGCGATACGTCATTTGTAACTGAATTCTTAGAAGCTGCGTTAGCATTAAATCCAAACGAAATGACAACTGATTGGGTGAAAACAGAATATGGTTGGCATTTAATCAAATGTGATTCTACTGATATGATTGATTTATTGGATGGTGGATTACGTGAAACTATTTTACAAAATGATCCAAGCATCGTTTATAAAGCCGTCTGGCAAGTTGCTCAAACTAAAGGTGTATCATTCAATGATGATGCAACAAAAGAAGTTATCGAATCAGTGTTTGCTCAATATACAGATGTTAATAGCGAATCAGAAACAACACCAACAGAAACACCAATGGAAAGCGAAGCTCCAGTAGAATCAGAAATACCAAGTGAAACAATTGCACCAACTGCAAGTGCAAATGCACAATAAGAAAGGATTAAGAAAACATGAATAAATTAATAAAATCAATCGCATGTGCTTCTTTAATCTTAAGCGCAAGTGCATGCAGTATGAATAAAACAACTACTGTTAGTAATGGTGATGAAGTATTCTTTAGTGTTGGTAATACAAAAGTAACTAAATCTGATGTTTACCAATATATGAAACTTCAAAACTTAGATACTGGTATTATTGCCATGGCAGAAGAAGATTTAATCAATGAATTGGTTCCTGTAACGGATGAAATGAATCAAAAAGTTGATGAAATGATTGCTGCTGATAAAGAATTATATGGTGAAGATACGTTCTTACAAATGATAACTTATTATGGTTTTGAAGATGAAAAAGCTTATCGTGATGCTTATTTAATCAATATGCGTATGACAGAATTAACGCACGATTACATTGAAACTAACTGGGATAGCTTAATGGACACTTATAAACCAATTAAAGCGAATGTGTTAAGCTTTGTGGATAATGCTAATTCTAATGAATCAAGTGAAAGCACTGAAGAAGGCGAAGAAACTACTGAAAGCCAAGCACAAATTAATGCCAATGAAGCTTTAACTGCTTTAAAGGATGGTTCTAAAGATTTAGAAACTATTATTAATGATTATGAATTAACTGCCAATGTTGAACCAACCATCTATTTAAATAACAATCAAACGTTACCAACAGCGGTTTTAACTTATTTACAAACAAACCAATTGGGTTATTGCAATGAAGTAATTTTTGATGATAGCACTGGAACACCAACCTATTATGTCATTAATATTGTTGAAAATGATGCAAATAATATGAAAGATGATGTATTAACATCATTATCTTCTGTATCTGATGTTGCAGTCAGTGCCGATCAAGATTTATTAAGAAGTCATAACTTCTTTGTTTATGACCAAATGGTTCTTGAAGCACTTCGTGCTAACTATAATGGTTATTTAACCGATAAACAACAAGCACCTACTCAAACAGCTGCATCTGAATAAAATTGGGATTGACTTTTTTAGTCAATCCTTTTTAATTGAATTATAAGGAGATTTAATTATGTGTTTATTTTGTGAAATAGCTGCTGGTAATATTCCAAGCAGAAAAGTTTATGAAGATGATCATACATTAGCATTTTTAGATTTAAGTCAAACAACCAAAGGACATACGTTAGTTATTCCAAAAAAACATGCAACAAGTATTGAAGATGTTGATTTAGAAACATTAAATTATGTCAATGCCACTGTGTTAAAAGTAATTCCTTTATTAAAAGAAAAATTACATTGTGCTGGATTTAATGTACTAACCAATGCCAGTGAAGTTGCTGGTCAAACTATCCCTCATTTCCATGTTCATATCATTCCACGCTATGATACTAACGATACAATCAAAATTGAATTCAGTGAAAATGATTTAGATTTAGATGACGTATTAGCGCAAATTAATGGATAAAAAAGTGTCGCTTGACCATAATGGTTTTAGCGACACTTTTCCTATAATTTTTTTAATTTCTTAAGTGCTTGTGCAATAAGTTTTGGGGAAGTATCGGGATAAGTGAGTCGATCAGGGAGTGTATCAAATAGTTTAATTTCCTTCATTTCACTTATTGGAAGTTTACCCAGTGCATGAACAACCGCTAAGAAAACGCCCCCATTGGACCCTTTGAGTGGTGTAAAGCCCCAATAATCACATACTGGCATAACATCGGCATCTCTTATGCCACTTTCTTCAAATAACTCACGTTTAGCACATTGTAAGGGGGGGGTTCACCTTGCTCAATATGACCACCTTGTGTTTCCCAAGTTGTTCGATTTGAATGTTTTGATAGAGCCCATTTACCTTGATAATAAGAAAAAATCACTGTAAATTTATAATCTACAAGGTAATTCAATGGATATATTCTGCATTGAAGTTCTTTACGTAACGCCTCGCGTTCATTTGTTGCTTCCTTTAAATCAATACCGAGTTCTTAGCATTTTCCAATCGCTTGCTCATGATTTTGTAAAGCTGTCTTGCGATACCAGAAGTAAGCTTACTCCATATCTCGTTCCATCCTTATTGCATCTTCGCTAAACCATGCCCAGTTAGTTTGCCCAACACGGTCACCATGATTTGCAGCTCTCCTTATCCAGTAAATTGCTTTTTCTAAGTCCTTAGCAACACCTAATCCTTCTAAATAAAAGTAACCAATTTAGCATTCCGCAAGTGGATAACCTTGCTTTGCAAGCAGCATATGTCCTTCAAAGCATTTTTCATATTGTTCTGTTATGAAGTATTTTTCAATTAACTCATTACAGATATCAAACTCCTTGCACGGTTTATAGTATGTATGTGCCATAACATTACCTTCTTAATTTAATTCCATGTTATTTAAAGCTGAGCTGATACTTCAATTGATATGTCGAATTACCTTTAATCGTATATTGTTCTAACGCAGAAGGACCATAACTCCCATTACCTACCCCCATATGTGCTGCTTCAATAAATAATGCATTACTTTCTTGATGCTCTATTAATTCATCATGACTGCTGGTCGCTAATAAATAATTAGTTGGATTAGTATAAGTAAAACTAATTGGTTGATTAAAGGATAAATCAATAACATTATTATCATTAATTAGTGTTAACCAACTGACATCGTATTTATGATTACGTGTTGTTGGTGTTAAATAATAATCTGTATTCTCACTAATATTTTGCTGATAAATACCATAGGCTGCACCGTTGGCGCGGTCAACGTAATGATCTGTTTCTCCATTACCATAGTATTCCATGGAAACGTAGTCATCACTTACTAATGTTTGAAATCCAATCGCTGTAATTGGTCCATTTGTATTGTAATCTCCCAGTTTTAGCTCCGTATCAATATCTATCGTAGCTTCACTATTGATAGAGTAAGTTACTACGTAACTAACATCTAAATTATTCAACGTCTTCTTTAATTGAATAATGGCTAAGTTATCCTTAGTATCAATGGATTGAATCGTTACTTTTCCTAGATAACTTGATTTTAATACATCTACATTTAAAGCAGGGTCATTATCTAATGGAGCACGGTAAAGTAATAATTCATGTCCCGCTGTAATGATTGGATTGCCATTTACGATTATGGATTCAATACTTCCACTTTCTTTATTAATCACTACTTGATTACTATTATCGCCATTACTTACCGTAATGAATGAATCGGTTTCATTCATCATTAATGGACCTTTACTTTCAATTGGTGCTATTTCACACACTTGTTCACTTAATTCAAATTGTTGATAGGCAATCCAACCATTACTACTTAATAATGGATCTTTCATATATACTTGCAATACCGAATGACCTTTATTATCTGGTAGATCTAAATCAAGTGTTACAGATTGACCTGCTTTACAATCAACGGTTATTAATTGTACATAAAGAGCATTTCCATCTTGTAAATAGC
>CALCFG010000056.1 GCA_937900565.1 uncultured Erysipelotrichaceae bacterium | reverse complement strand
TACATCAAATGATATTTGGACGTGATCATTTCTTTGAAGTAATGAATAGTGCCAATACAATGACATTATTAATAAGTGCGGTGGCCATTGGTATGGTATTAACGTTAAGTTGTCAAATAATGAACGTTTATGTCAAATTTAAACAAGGACATAAAGCGGAAGCTTTATACAGTCATAATGGTATTGCAGGGATTGTTTTCTTTACTTATGTCATTTTATTGCTTTGCAATATGATGATGGGATTGCAATTACCAATTGTATTTACGATGCCAGCAAAAGTTGTTTTTATAGGCGTACCATTAATCTTATTTTTCCTTAAAGAAAGATTTGAAGCTAAAGAACATGGGGAAGCTTTTAAACCTAAAGTTGGTTGGGGTGGATATACCTTGGAAGCTTTCTTTGAATTATTTGATATTGTATTAAGTTTTGTGACTAACTCAATGTCTTATCTTCGTGTGGGTGGTTTCGTTTTAAGCCATGCTGGCATGATGTTAGTAGTAATGACGTTGATGGATATGGTCGGAGGCTTTGGTAGCCCAATTGTATTAATTATTGGTAACTTATTTGTTATGGGCTTGGAAGGCTTGATTGTTGGAATTCAAACATTACGTTTGGAATATTATGAAATGTTTTCTCGTTACTATGTTGGTGGCGGTAAAAAATTTGAAGTTATGTCAGTAGATTAGGGAGGAATTATATAATGTTATCTACAGTTGAAATCTTTTTACCTTTAGTGGCTGTTATTGCGGTAATCGCACCTTTGTTTATGATGTTTAAAAGTGAAAATGTACGTAATGGTAAATCAAAATTAATTGCACAAATTAGTTTGTTTGCCGGTGTATTCTTAATTGCTTTAATTTGTAATTTTAACAATTTCACAGTGTTAGCTGAAGAAGCTAGTGCAAGTGGCAGTATTGTTGGAACAACTGCTCAAGGGATGGGATTTATTGCTGCTGCTTTAGCAACTGGTTGTTCTGCATTGGGTGCCGGTTGGGCGGTTGCAAGTGCTGCGCCAGCTGCAATTGGTGCGATTAGCGAAAATAGTGAAAACTTTGGTAAGGCAATCATCTTCGTTGCATTGGGTGAAGGTGTTGCAATTTATGGTTTGTTAATCTCAATTTTGATCATCAACGCTCTTTAATAATTAATAATAGGGATACGATTATGAAAGCATTTGTCATTAGTGACAATGTCGATACATACATGGGAATGCGTCTGGCAGGATTTGATGGCGTAGTTGTTCATCAAAAGGAAGAAGTGTTGGATGCATTGCAACAATGTTTAACGGATGATTCACTCGCGTGTGTGTTAATGACAACGAAAATTGTTGAAATGATACCCGATGTGATTTCAGAATATAAGTTACATCTTAAAAAACCATTGTTGTGTGAAATTCCCGATCGTCATGGCAATAGCAAAATTGGTGAAACGATTGATGCGTACATCAGTGAAGCGATTGGCGTTAAACTTTAGTTAGGAGTGTTATGAAAAGAGAAGAAACCATCGAAAAGATTAAAGCTTCTGTCTCTGAAGATAGTGATTTGGTATTAAATGTTTTAAATCGTGAAATTGAAACGATGCACGATGAAGCAATGAGTACGTATTGTATGGGTGTCGATAAAGAAATTGAAACTTATTACAATCAAGAAGCCAATGAGATTGAAACAGAAGAAACAACAACATTAAGTCAATTAAAGTTGCAAATTAAACGTGACTTATTATTACAACGTAAACAATTAGTGGATTCTTTATTTGAACAAATTCGAAACAATGTCATTGAAAATTTAAATGGTCCATTATATCGCCATTTTTGTGAAAAACAAATTGAGAATCTTCCACCCGTTTCTTTAAAATGCGAATTGCATGCTCGTAAAGAAGATAAAGAATTTTTAATGGAATTATTGCATGCGAAAGGAATTCTGCCAAAATATGTTGAAATTCAAGCGACTTGTGGCGGATTCTTAATTAGTGATCCAGAAACAAATTTTGAAGTCGATTGTCGATTGAAATCACGTATTAACGAGCAAAGAGCGTGGTTTGAAGGACATTCTGGATTAACATTATAGAAAGGAAAAGAAAATGGATAAAATCTATTCAATCAATGGACCTGTCATCACTGTGGCAAATTCCAAAAGCTTTTCTATGATGGAATTGGTCTATGTAGGGGATAAACGATTAATGGGTGAAGTTATCTCCATGAATGAATCCAAAACAGTGATTCAAGTATATGAATCAACAACTGGGTTAAAAATTGGTGAACCAGTTGTTGGTAGTGGCTCATTGTTATCTGCGACATTAGGTCCAGGTTTATTAACAAATATTTTTGACGGAATTGAACGTCCATTACGTGCGATTGAAGCAAATCAAGGCTCATTTATTAAAGCTGGTGAACAAGTTAATGCATTGGATCAAGAAAAGAAATGGGATGTTACATTATGTGTTGAAGTCGGCCAAATGGTTAACCCAGGTATGATTTTTGCAACATGTGATGAAACAAGTTTAATTCAACACCGTTCCATGGTTCCACCAAATATGAATGGTGTGGTTGTGGATGTTAAACCCAATGGTGCCTATAGTGTTAATGAACCGTTAATTCAAGTAAAAGATGATGAAGGGGTCATACACGATGTATGCTTGGCACAACGTTGGCCTATTCGAACATCACGTCCAGTAAAACAACGTTATGCTACCAGTGAATTATTGGTAACTGGGCAACGTGTTGTGGATACTTTATTTCCAATTGCTAAAGGTGGAGCAGCAGCCATACCTGGTGGGTTTGGTGCAGGTAAAACTATGATGCAACACCAACTAGCTAAATGGTGTGATGCGGATATTATTGTCTATGTGGGCTGTGGCGAACGTGGCAATGAAATGACTCAAGTATTGGAAGAGTTTGGTGAATTGATTGATCCAAAAAGTGGTAAACCATTATTGGATCGTACAGTTTTAATTGCCAATACATCCAATATGCCAGTGGCAGCACGTGAAGCAAGTATTTATACCGGGGTAGCTATTGCGGAATATTACCGTGATATGGGATATCATGTGGCTATGATGGCTGATTCAACTTCCCGTTGGGCAGAAGCATTGCGTGAAATCAGTGGACGTTTGGAAGAAATGCCTGCTGAAGAAGGTTTCCCCGCTTATTTACCAAGTCGTATTGCGCAATTCTATGAACGTGCCGGTTATATTGAAACACTAAATGATGCCAAAGCATCTGTTACATTAATTGGTGCCGTATCACCAGCGGGCGGCGATTTTTCAGAACCTGTTACACAAAATACAAAACGTTTTGTACGCTGCTTCTGGGCATTGGATAAAGCACTGGCTTATGCAAGACATTATCCTAGTGTAAACTGGAATTTAAGTTACAGTGAATATAAAGATAGTTTAAGTCGTTGGTTCCGTAAAAATGTCGCCTCAGATTTTGAAGGTGTTCGGGATGAGTTGGTACGTATTTTGCATGAAGAAAATGAATTAAATGAAATTGTTAAATTGATTGGTAGTGATGTATTACCAGAAGATCAACGATTAACGTTGGAAGTTGCAAAACTGATTCGTGTAGGATTTTTGCAACAAAATGCTTTCCATGCCGAAGATACCTTTGTACCACTTGAAAAACAATATAAGATGGCAAAATTAATTCTTTATATTTACCATCAAGCACAACCATTAATGAGCAAACACATTCCAGTATCATTAATATTGAAAACCGGTATTTTTGATAAACTCGTAAAAATTAAATACGATATCAAAAATAATGAAATTGCAAAATTGGATGGTTACTACAAATTGATTGATGAAGCTTTGGCTTCAATCCAATAGAAGGGAGCAAACATGAGTGTACAATATTTAGGTTTGAGTGAATTGAATGGTTCACTGGTTGCTT
>CALCFG010000055.1 GCA_937900565.1 uncultured Erysipelotrichaceae bacterium | reverse complement strand
ACCATTCATTTGGATCAACCACTAACGATACGATGGCGGCAATAATTAAAATGATAATTAATGGATCACTAAATTGTTTTAAAAATTTAACCCAAATGGGCTCTTTTTTACTTTCCCGCAAAGCATTGGGACCAAATTCTTGTGATTTTTGCTTTGCGACTTGGCTTGTTAAGCCTTGACTACTTGAATTAAATTGTTCAAATAAGTCTTCGTTGGATTTGTTTAATAAACTCATCTTTAATACTCCTTTACAACATAAAAAGCAAGACATTCACCTTGCGGCGATTGTCTTGCTTGTTTGTTATTTTCAAACCCAAGTTACCGGATAAAATCGAGATGACGATAACTTGATTCAGCTACTCCCAATTCGCGTAAGAAGATATTATGACGAAAAGTCATAAAAGACAAGACTTTTCTTGAAAAAAATAGTTAAGACTTGGTTAACTAATTGTGAAATATAACAATTACGGTTTATGAAAAATTTTCATAATTTATGAAAACTACAGAAAAATATTTCTTTATTGGTGAAAGAGAAATGGATAGAATGTTTTCAACAACGATAAAAAGGGGAATATTTATATGAAAAAATGGATGAAAGTTGTTAGTACGTGTGCATTGGTATTGACATTAACTGGTTGTCAAAGTGGCAACCAATCAAGTACTAACAGTGATGATGGAACGGTAAAGGTTGGCTTTATTGGCCCATTAACTGGGGATTATGCAGTTTATGGTATTGGACAACGCAATAGTGCGTTATTAGCTATTAAAGATTATAATGCAAAAGGTGGGACACAATTTGCCTTAGTTGATGAAGATAGTCAAGGGGATAACACATCTGCTTTTAATGCCTATAACAAATTAGTGGATAGTGATCATGTTATTGGTATTATGGGTGCAGCAATGTCAGGTGAAACGGCATCCATTACAGCGGCCAGTGAAGCAGTAGGAACACCAATTATTAGTGCTTCCGCAACTGCATTGGAAGCAACTAAACCTGCAAATTCATTTAGAGGTTGTTTTACCGATCCGATGCAAGCAGAATTTATGGCTGATTATGTAATGGATAATGGCTATGGTAAAATTGCCATTTTGTACAATAAAGACAGTGATTACTCGGTAGGTTTAACTGAAGTTTTTAGTGAAACGGTTAAAGCTAATGGTGGTGAAATTGTGGTCAGTGAATCCTATAGTGATGGGGATAAAGATTTTAATACCCAATTAACAAAGATTGCTAACAGTGATATAGATGCATTCTTTGTCCCAAACTATTATGGGGATAATGTATTGATTGCTAAACAGGCACGTGATTTAGGTATAACGCAACAATTGTTTGGTTGTGATGGTTGGGATGGCGTATTGTCGATTGTCGATGATAGCAGTGCATTTGAAGGTGTATTGTTCACAAATGGTTATTCACCGGATGATGCCAAAATTAAAGAATATATTGATAAATATCATGCTGAATTTGGGGATAGCGAAGAGCCAAATAACTTTGCTTTTCTAGCTTATGATGCAATGATGACATTATTAAATGCTTACGACAATGCGCAAACTAAAGATAATGCAGGTATTGTGGAAGCAATGAAACAAACCAATTATGATGGTATTTTAGGTAACTTAACATTTGATGAAAATGGCGATCCTATCCGTAAAATTAATGTAGTTACTGTTAAAGATGGTGTTTACGCAAGCGCAAACTAAATGAATAAAAACATCAGCAAGTAGCGCGCTGCTTGCTGATTTGGTAATTAAGGGGGATTCTATGGAATTATTAATGCAACAACTCATTAATGGACTGAGCTTAGGCGCAATTTATGCATTAATTGCTTTGGGATATACAATGGTTTATGGTATCGCTCAATTAATTAACTTTGCCCATGGTGATATTATCATGGTTGGCAGTTACCTTGTATTAATTTTATTAAACCAAGGTATTGCTTTACCAATCGCAATCGCAGTATCTATCTTTGGTTGTGTAATCTTAGGCGTTGTTATTGAGAAGATTGCGTATAAACCATTACGCCATGCATCACGAATATCATTATTAATAACCGCCATTGGGGTATCCTATTTATTGCAAAATTTATGTCAATTAATTATGGGGGCGAATCCAATGAGTTTTCCTACCATTATAACGATGGCACCAATAAAACTTGGGCCATTAACGATTACTGGTAATATGGCAATAACATTGGGAGTATCCATTGTATTAATGGTAGCATTGGATCAATTTGTTAAAAAAACGAAGCTTGGTAAAGCAATGCGTGCTACCAGTGAAGACAGTGAAGCTGCAAGTTTAATGGGAATTAATGTGAATAAAACAATTAGTATTACGTTTGCTATTGGCAGTGCTTTAGCAGCGATTGCGGGTATATTGTGGGCGTCAAATTATCCACAAATTAAACCAACGATGGGTTCGCTCCCTGGCATTAAAGCATTCATTGCGGCGGTTATAGGGGGAATTGGTATTATTCCTGGTGCTGTATTGGGTGGATTTATTTTAGGAATTGTGGAAACATTTACGAAAGCATATTTATCCACGCAATTTGCCGATGGCCTTGTATTTATTATTTTAATTTTAATGTTAGTTTTTAAACCCAATGGAATTTTGGGTAAAAACGTGAAGGAGAAAGTATGATGAGTAAAAATAGCTATAAATTCAAAAAAATCCTTCCATTTATCATTAGTATTGTTGTTATTGGAATTGTTTATCTATTATGCAGTGCCAATATTATTTCAAGGTATAATCAAGGAATTTTAACCAGTATTTGCATTAATGTAGTTTTAGTGGCATCCCTTAACCTAACTGCTGGGTATTTAGGTCAATTGACACTTGGACATGCAGGCTTTATGAGTATTGGTGCGTACAGTGCAGCTTTATTAACGAAAGATATCTTAGCTGCAATGCCAATTCAAATCTCTTTTGGGTTGCATTACTAATATCTGGATTGGTAGCAGCTTTGTTTGGTGCGTTGGTTGCGATTGCGTGTTTGCGGTTAAAAGGAGATTACTTAGCTATAATTACATTAGCGTTTGGCGAAATTATTCGTAATATTTTAACCAATATTAATATTGTTGGTGGAGCGAAAGGATATATGGGAATATCACGCTTTGTTAGCTTTCCACTAAGTTTATCAGTAGCTATAGTTTGTGTGGGGATTATTTACTTAATGATTCACTCCCAACAAGGACGATACATTAAAGCCATTGCAGTGGATGAAATTGCTTCCGCTTCTTCAGGTGTCCATACGCAATATTATAAAGTGGCAACTTTTGTTATTGCTGCATTTTTTGCGGGTGTTGCGGGTTGTTTATATGCGCATTATATGGGAAACTTAGCCCCAAAGGTTTTTGACTATAATATGAGCATTAAGTTATTGGTAATGGTTGTACTGGGTGGAATGGGTAATTTATTTGGTGGTGTTATGGCAACGATTGTACTAACGGCATTACCAGAAATGTTACGTGCTGTCTCGGATTATCAAATGTTAGCTTATTCTTTGGTATTAATTATTATAATGTTAGCTAAACATTCGCCAAAAATGAATGAATTAATGCAACGAATTAAGATTAAACGGAAAGGAAATTTTGTATGAAACCAATATTAAGCGTTAAGAATTTAGGGATTAACTTTGGTGGATTACGTGCTGTTTCTGGATTTAATTTAGATGTTTATCCGAATGAATTGGTTGGTTTGATTGGCCCAAATGGTGCAGGTAAAACAACTGTATTTAATATGCTAAGTGGCTTGTATGTGCCAAGTGATGGCACGATTGAGTTGTGTGGTGAACAAATTCAAGGAAAAGATTGCGCATCGATTGTTTCCAAAGGTATTGCCCGTACATTTCAAAATATACGTCTTTTTACTGACCAAAGTGTGGCGGATAATGTCAAAATCGCTTTGGGGAGTCATTATCCTTATTCATTTATGGATGCTGTATTACGTAATAAAAAGTATCAACAGCAAGAAGAAAAACTTGAAATGGAAAGTTATCGCTTGCTTGAAATAATGCATTTAGCGAATGTGAAAGATGTCAAGGCAAAGAATTTACCTTATGGTAAGCAAAGGCAGTTAGAAATTGCTCGAGCATTAGCAACACATCCGAAATTATTGCTTTTGGATGAACCTGCAGCTGGTATGAATCCTAATGAGACCAAAGAGTTAATGGAAGTTATTCGTCAAGTAAGGCAACAATTTGGCCTTGCTATATTGTTAATTGAACACGATATGAAACTTGTGATGGAAATATGTGAAAAGATTACAGTGCTGAATTATGGAATGATATTAACCAGTGGTAGTGCAGCCCAAGTTCAATCCAATCCGGAAGTAATCAAAGCATATTTAGGGGATTAGTTATGAATATATTAGAAGTTAATGAGCTTTGTGTCCAATATGGACTTATTCAAGCGGTCAAAGGGGTAAGTTTTACAATAGAGCAAGGAAGTATTGTTTCGTTAATAGGTGCTAATGGTGCGGGGAAAACAACAATATTGCATACTTTATCTGGTCTACTTAATCCGAAAAGTGGCACTATGAGTTATCAGGGAAAGTCGATTAATTTATTGGCTGCTGACAAAATCGTAGGGTTGGGATTGGTTCAAGTTCCAGAGAGAAGGCGTGTGTTTGCTAAGCAAACTGTATTAGAAAACTTACAGTTGGGTGCATATTTACGAAAGGATGGTCAGGGTGTAAAAGAAGATTTAGAAATGGTCTATCAGCACTTTCCTCGCTTGAAAGAAAGAGAACACCAATTAGCTGGTACATTAAGCGGTGGAGAACAACAAATGTTAGCAATGGGCAGAGCACTTATGGCTCGTCCAAAGTTATTGTTATTGGATGAACCAAGTATGGGACTATCTCCGCTATTAGTGAAAGAAATCTTTTCCATTATTCAGGCCATTAATCGGCAAGGTGTAACGATATTATTGGTTGAACAAAATGCAAAAATGGCATTAGCCATTTCGAATTACGCCTATGCTTTAGAAAATGGATGTATTGTCACCAGTGGCTCTGGTGAAGCGCTGATGCACTCTGATGCCATTGTCAAAGCGTACTTAGGAGGATAGTTTATGTATGTTTATGAAAAAATGACAAAAAATCCATTAACATTAACATCCAAAGATAATGTCACCACTGCTTTGGATTTAATGAAACAACATGGATTTCATCGTGTTCCAGTTGTAGATGATGGAAAATTGGTTGGTTTAATTACTCAAGGCGTCATTGAAGCGAGCGCTCCAAGCAGTGCAACGAGTCTATCCATCTATGAAATTAATTACTTATTAAGTAAAGCAAACCTTGGGGATATAATGATCAAAGATGTCATCACGATAGATTCAAGCGCATTACTTGAAGAAGCTGCCATCTTAATGCGTGAAAAAAACATCGGTGCATTACCGGTAATGGATCAAAATGTATTGGTTGGAATTATTACGCATAAAGATATTTTTGATGCTTTTATTGACTTAAGTGGATATTTGCAAAAGGGTGTTCGTTTTGTTATGAAAATAAGGGAAGATAAAGTGGGTGTCCTTTATGAAATTACTAAATGTTTCAAAGATGCCAATGTTCCTTTGCAATCTGTTTCCATTTATCATAAAAAAGACGGTATTTATGTTCAAGTACAAGCGGATGTTAATAACCCTATCATGGCGAATGCATTAAATAATTTAGGCTATGATGTAATGGATGTGATTGACTTAACCAAAGAATAAAAGTGCAATTGATGCGGTGAAAGATAACGATTATCTTGTAAGCGTCAAAACTATCATAATTGTTAAACATTGTTATTAATCTTAACGCCTACATAATTAATGCTAGCTTTATCATAAACCTATTATTATTCTCTTCAGAGTTCATGGCACGGGTTAAAAATTTTTCATTTTGTGTTAAAGATAGTATTAGCAATAATTCATCCAATTTTATATAAAGGGGAAGATAATGAACTTTATCAAAGAAAAATTCAAGAAAAATATTATATTTCTAGGTTTATGTTTTTTTATTACATCATGTACATCTAATAAACATCAATTTTCTTTTTCGACTGATATTGATTTGAAAAATGCGGATTCCGACTTTAATGAGTTATTTTCTACTGTTGAGCAGGGTGGTAGTGGACTTTTTTATACCTATGATGCATTTTTTCCTATATTTAGTGAAAATAATTTAGAAGAACCTAATGCGATTCAGGTATTTGCTGGAGAAAAAGGTGATGAAATTAGATTTTTAAGTGAGTGTACTGATAATTCAATTGAGAATAAAAGTAATGACTTTTGTGAAGTATTACTTTCGGACTTAAATTTAGAGTATACAAATTCTTGTGTAGGAGAATATGGGCCAATTATTTATAAAGGTACAATTACAAAAATCGGTGATTTTATTTATAAAGTAGAAGGTGATTATGTAGATATGTATAGTAATTTAGAAAATACATTTGATAATGATACTGATTTTATATTTAAAATTGAAATGGATGCGAGTATAGATTTTATGTTTACTAAAGAAGAAGTACTGTTGGAAAAAGAAAAAAGTAAAGCATATTATGTTGAGCCTGATGGAATGATGGTTAATGATATATGTAAATTCAGAACCTAGGTCAACTACCCGTGGTTAAAACCACAAACTTGTGGGCTCTACTTATAAGAATAAAGAACCACAACTTACCTAAATAGAGCTAACTTGCATATGAGACCTTGGTCTTATATGTAACGGTCTACCAATTAATAGGCATTATCGTAGTGAGTTGTGTACTATGCGTATCTTAATCTTCTTTGTGCGATCATTGCACTTTTTATTAGCAATAAGTAACAAAAAGGTCCAATCATATGACTGACTGGACTTTTATATTTTATTGATGGTAAATCTTTTTAACGTATTCGCTAGGGGATACGTGATAATATTGTTTAAACTTTCGTGAGAAGTAATGAATGGATGCAAAGCCTAAGGCATTGGATATTTCGCTAATATTATATTTTCCTTCACGAATCATTAAACACGCACGATTGAGTTTTAATTCATTGATGTATTGCTTCGGTGCCATTGCAAAATGGGAATGAAACAATGTTTGTAAAGAAGAACGACTCATTGAGAACTGATGGCATAAATCATCAATGGATAATGTACGGAATATATTAGTATTAATGTAATCAATGACTTCATTTAATAATGGATCATCACTTTTTTGCCGTACTGGCATATGTGTACTCTCATATTCTACTTGTTCATCTTGGGCAATCAACAAACACATAAAACGATATAAGGAAGCAAGAATTAAATCATTTTTAACCGATATATCATTTAATGATGTGTATTGAACAAGTTCAGATAACGTTTCATATTGATGATTCGTTAAATGAAATATTTTGTTTTTAAATTTATCTGGGTCTAATCCTTGTCCATCAAACATTAAAGTTACATAACTGCACGCTTCATCACTAATGTTGCATTCGCGATGAAATTGATTGGGTGTAAAGAAGAAACAATCGTATGTTTTTAAGTTAAATACTTCGTCATCAACGCTAACTTGAAGGGTTCCATTATCGACAAAGGTCAATTCCCAAAATGGATGTTGTTCGCCTTTGAATTGGTAACCTGGGTTGCGAATTTCATAATAGTAAGCATAGATTTGAGAAATACTTAACGTTGGTTTAACTGGAGGTAAAACATATGGCGTTTTTACGTTTTGAATGCTTATGTGGCAATCCTTATGAATATAAAACGTTACTTGCCCATTACTGCTAATACCACAAACGTTAAATAATAATCCTTTTTTTATTTTAGTCACCCGATGAATAATAAATGGTTGAAACTTTTCTTCAGTCTCATCAAATACTACTAACGCAACAATACTTCCTTGAGAACAAGTTATGTAAATATCATGATCGCAGACATAAGCAATCTGAAAACAATTGCGGCCAATTGTTTGGGTTGATACATAAAATTGGCTCTCAAGTGTTGAAGGAAGTCTTTTTAAAGTACCACCGAAATCTTGGTAAGCTAAACTGCTAGTTTTATCAAACATGAAACACCTCTATGAAATATTTTAACCTATATTCAGATATTTAGAAACAAATTACAAAGAGTTATTTACTTTTTTGTGCAAATTAATTGGTGATAAAGACAAATCCCACAATTTTCACACGCTGTACACAATAAAAACATTGAATTAAAAATGCAAATACAACAATGATTAGTGCAAACATAAACAAGTAAGTAGTGCTAAACTATACACAGTGATAACGGTTTCATTATCACGTATAGGAGGGAATATGCCAAATATTTTACTTACACGTATCGACAATAGATTGATACATGGCCAAGTTGCAACACAATGGACTGGTGCTATCGATGCTAATTTATTATTAGTTGCAAATGACAACGTCGCAGGTGATAAAATGCGTCAAGGGTTAATGAACATGGCTGCTCCATCATATGCTCAAACTCGTTTCTTTACAGTACAAAAAACGATTGACATTATTGGTAAAGCTAGTCCTGCTCAACGTATTTTCATCATTTGTGAAACACCTCAAGACGTGGTGCGTTTAGTTGAAGGTGGTGTACCTATTAAAAAGGTAAACATCGGAAATATGCACATGGCTGATGGTAAACGTCAAGTGGCTACAAGTGTGGCTGTCGACGACAGTGATGTCGCAGCATTTAAAAGACTTCAAGAATTAGGTGTTGAATTAAGTATTCAACGTGTACCTGATATCGCTGAAGAATCAATCGATAAATTATTCAAATAATTAAAAGGAGAAAAAATCAATGAACGTAATTGAAATTGCTTTGCTAGCAGTTGCTACATTTATTTTCGCGATTGACCAATTCTCATTAACTGAATTAATTTACCGTCCAATTATTGCTTGTCCAATCATCGGGGCTATCTTAGGTGATTTTAATACAGGTTTAGTAGTTGGTGGTACTTACGAATTAATGATGGTTGGTAACATGCCAGTTGGTGGAGCTCAACCGCCAAATGCCGTATTAGGTGGTATCGTAGCTATGGTATTCGCTGTTGAATCTGGATTCACAGTTGAAGAAGCTTTAGGTGCCTCTGTAATCTTCGCCGTTTTCGGACAATACGTTGTTACATTAACTTTCACAACTATGTCTGCTTTCATGGCTAAAGCGGATAAAGCTGCTGAAGAAGCTAATCCTAAAGGAATCGCTCAAGTTAACTATATCTCAATGGCTATTTTAGGTTGCTTATTCGCAGTATTGGCAGTTGTTGCTTATGTTGGTGGTACAGCTATGGCTGCTCCATTACAAGCATTCTCTGAAAACTTCTCATGGTTCATGGGTGGTTTAGGTGCTGCTGGTGGAATGATGAGATATGTAGGTTTCGGTATCTTATTAAAAATCATGTTAGCTAATGATATGTGGGGTATCTACTTTGCAGGTTTCGCTGCTGCTGCAGTATTAGGAAATATTCCTGCAACTTCTGGTGCAACATTATTATTAGTAGCATTCATCGGTGTTGCTATTGCAATTAACGATTTCACAACTAATGTTAAATTAGCAAGCTGTGAAGGAAATGGAGGAGTAAGTGATGGCATCTAACGCAACAACATATAGAGATTTAACTCCTGCTGCAAAATTAGACAAAAAAACTTTAAATAAAGTCGCTTGGATGTCTATGATGTTGCAAGCATCATTCAACTATGAACGTATGCAAGCTGCAGGTTGGCTATGGAGTATCTTACCAGGATTGGAAAAAATCCATACAAATAAAGAAGATTTAGCGGCATCAATGGGTCATAACTTGGAATTCTTCAACACTCACCCATTCTTAGTAACTTTCGTTGCTGGTATCGTTTTATCATTAGAACAACAAAAAGCTGATATCAATACAATCCGTGCGGTACGTGTTGCTGCTATGGGACCTTTAGGTGGTATTGGTGACGCATTATTCTGGTTCACATTAGTTCCTATTACTGCTGGTATCACAGCTAATATGGCAATTGATGGTAGCGTTGTGGGACCTATCTTGTATTTCATTATTACATTTGGTGTACAAATGGCATTACGTATTTGGTTAATGCATTGGTCTTATGATTTAGGTACTGCTGCAATTGGCGTATTAACTGAACATGCTAAAGAATTTACACATGCTGCAAGCTTATTGGGTGTATTCGTAGTTGGTGCATTAACTTGTAACTATGGTGCAACAAGCTTAGGTATGATGATTCCTAATGGTACAAAAGTTGTTGATGGTGAAGTAGTAGCTAACTTTATCGACGTTCAAGGTTTATTGAATGGTGTATTACCTGCTATGATTCCGTTAGCATTGACATTAATGTGCTATTTCTTAATTAAGAAAAAAGGCTGGAGCCCAATCAAATGTATCGCATTATTATTAGTAATCGGTATTGTTGGTTGCGTATTCGGTATCTGGAGCGGTGATTATACTGCATTAATTTCTGTTCCTTGGCACGCATAATCAGGCATTCATAGAGGCAAAACTCTTCTATATGGTCGTGGTCTTTGATCACGACCTTTTTAGATATAAAAAAAGCAACGAATGTTGCTTCGTTTAATATAAATTAATTAAAGACCTGAAAGAAGTTCGTCGTCATCAATTTCTTGATTGTCAGTTTCAGTTTCAACGATTTGGCCGTGTTGTTTTAAAAATTCTTTATATTCTGGAAAGAATCCATTATCATTTTTCCAACCATGACTGTGAATTATCTGCAAGTTTTCCAATAATAATTCACTATCGCTCAGTTTGTCTCCTATTTTATTGGCGGAAAAAATTGTAGGTTTTTGATCCATGACCATAAGCATGGTAGGGATAACTGCAATTTTAGCATTAAATTCAATGCCGGTATGAAATGCTAATTCATCCAAGGTCATTGATACGAATTCATTGACTTCTAAAGGCTCCAAATTACTTCGAAACATGATAAATTTTTTTTGATTATTGGTCACATATAATGGTGTGGCGGCGATGAATTTATCATGCACACGCTGGTAAAGTTGTTCGTTAATTTCATCCAGATAAGCTTGATTTAAAGGATTGGCTTGAATAAATGTTTCGTCAGTAAGCGGTAATGCATAGAATGCGTAACCTTTTTGACAATGCTTATACATCGTTTTAGCCAATGATTGGGCGTATAATACGGGATATTTCATATGTTTTCCTTTTCCTAACAAAAGTACAAAAAATACAAGCAAACGTGAAAGTATTTAACGTGTGAGTTTGCATCGTTTGTAACACTCTTATTGTATAATATTACTTATTAAATAGCTATAATAAGGGGGAGAAACACATGGATAATAATCTATGGATTTATATTGTCATTACGTTAGTGGTCATTTTTGTTGGGGTTGTTTTACCAATGATTATGAAAAAGAAAGTCATGAAACAATTATTGGTAGATATTGAACAAGAACAATTTGATACATTCTTTAAACGATTAGATTCATTCTGGGCTCGCTTTAGTATTAAGCCATACGACTTAGAGGTTTTGCGACTTAACGGCTTATTAGCACAAAATAATGATGCAAAACTAATTTATGCTCAATTTAGTAAAATAATGGAAAAAAAGCAAAAAGATGGTCAAAAAGCAAGCGTATTATCACGGATGTTTTATTATTATTTAGAACATGCGGATGAGCAAAATTGCCATAAAATTATAAAAGAATTGGAAGAATTAAAATTTGATAAATTAGCCTTACAATGCAATATTCAATACTCTGTATTGCTTAAAAAAGAAAGTAAATACATTAATGAAGTAAAGTCACAAATTCACGCTATGAAGGAAAGCGGGAATACCGATCCATATCAAATGGGAAGTTTAGAATATTTAGTGGGTATTCAATATTATTATGCAAATAAAAAAGATAATGCACGGAAATATTTAGAAGTGGCATTGAAGAATTTAAAAGACACACCATACGAGCAAGAAATTAAAGATATATTAGTAAAATTAAAATAAGCTGGATCATCCAGCTTATTTTAATTAATGCCTCTAAGCAATATTATGTTTCTTTTTATAAATAAGATAACGTAATTGATTAACAGCGAAGATAATGCATCCACCACAAATAATCCAACAACCAATGACAATACTTGCATCAAATTGTTGTTGATATGCATTGATTACTAACAATACACCCAATAATACAAATAATATCGCTTTTAAAATTAGGCGTGATTGTGGTTGGCGAGCATTTATTTCAACACTTCCAGTAAGCTTTGTCGCATCAAAGCGTGTAGTTGAACAGTGTTGCAAAAATTGTTTAAATTTAAATTGAAATACTGCCCAAATAACAACAGCAATACCAACGGCAATATAAATGGAACTATTGGTAAAATTATCAATGAGTGTCATTATTAACACGCCACCAGCCAAAGATAAGAAATAACGTTGTTGGTAAACACTGAAACTTCTAAAGTCACTTGGCGCAATATAATACGCTATATCTTTATGGAATGAAGTGTGGTATAAAGTTCGACCTTTATTATCTTGATATAAGTGGTAACCGGTTAATTCACTGATTTGATCATTGCGTTTTTTTGGTGTTTTTTGAATATACATATAAACCCTTTCTTTTTAATCATTATAACAAAACTAAAGTTTGTAACGTTTCAATTGGATAATAGTACAACTTATTTATTTAATCTGACTACTATTGTTCATCGTTTGAATGACGTTTAACTAATTTAACTAATGGATCTAATGCTTTAATATGCGCATTTTCCAAAATATCGATTTCAAATTCAGCGCTATTCGTTACTACGATGATAATATCACTGCAGTGACCATTTTTTAAAAATTCTGGATTAATTTTAACCAGTTTATCTCCTACTTGAATTTTACTATTGGCACTGACCAAAGCTTTAAACCCTTTATCATTCGTTTTATTTTTACAAATTCCAATATGGATTATATATTTTGCACCATTACTGGCTTCTATGGCAGCTGTGTGCCCATCTTGTGAAATTGAACGAATAATTCCATCCGTTGGTGCAAATAAAGTATCGCCATCTGGAACAATTACGATGCCATCCCCCATCGCCTTATTGGCAAAAATAGCATCATCAACATCCTCCAAGCGTTTAACGAACCCACTAACAGGTGCTAAAATCGTATTTGAATCAAAGACACGAATTGATTTTTCTTTGAAGAAATGAAACATAAATCCCCCAACATAACTAAATAATTTAAGTTACCTAATCACTATATAGTTAAAATGGAAATAGTTCAAATACATTAGTGAAAATCGCCTTTTTGTGCAAGATTTATACTTAATTTTAACGTTTTAGCATATAATTAGTGAATGAATAATTGGATGGTTCAATTAAATAAGTATTTAAAAAAGCAGCCACAAGTGACTGCTTTTCTTGCTAAGTTATTAAATGCAAGTGTGTTTGGATTTTACATGAGTTTTATGATTCAAACAATGGTTCTAATAATTAATGATTCATTGCAACGAATGCTTGTTTTTGTTGTTGGTATTGCAATAGTGTTTATTCTTGTGACGCTATTAAGATCATTGATAAATCGCAAACGCCCTTACGAAACGTTAGGTATCGCTCCAGTGATACCGAAAGATACGAAAGGTAAATCATTTCCTTCACGGCATGCATTTTGTGCATGGCTAATTGCCTTGAATTGGTTAATTGTATTTCATCAACCACTTTCTTTAATAAATGGAACGATTGTAGTAATTTATTGTATTTTTGCATTTATCGTGAGTGTTTTACGCGTAATATTAACTTTGCATTATCCAAGTGATGTTATAGCAGGCGCTACACTCGCACTTATTTGTTTTATTGTAATGAATGGGGTATGTTAAGCTTGAAATAATCAATTAAAAAATGAATGCACCCAAAGTCATTATTATCATATTTAGTTATGTATTTTGCTATTGATTTAACGGAATCTATGGCATTTTTCATTGCCACAGAGTATTCGACACTGTTTAACATACTGATATCATTGCCAGAATCGCCAATTGCCATGGCTTGATGGGGTGCAATATGTAATTGCTTCATAATAAGTGCCAGTGTAGCACCTTTACTACTCCCTTTGGGATTAAAGTCACACCATTGATCAGCGGATACACAAACATCCATACTATCTTGTAGATCTTGGTTGGGTAAATAGATTTCGTGATAACTATCTTGGTCTACATGTGCGGCTACTTTCATAACAACGCCATCGATATTATGGGTTGTTTTTACTGTATGGAAGGGATAATACGGTTGAATTTCTTCAATGAATTTATCGGTACAATAGGCTGGAATATAGGCAGTATCTAATCCTGAAAGAACAGGGGTTATTTTTGGATTGGTTGCTAGGCGATCTAAGACTGTATGAATTTGGTTGGAATTAAGTTTGGCATGAATATGCAATTGATCGTCATAATGACTAATGCCACCATTTTCACCGATATAAATTGCCTGGTGTTGATAGTCTTTAAATTGATTTAATAGACTGTGAATTTGTCGACCAGAACAGAAGACTAGCGTAATACCTTGGTGAATTAAGGCATTAAATACAGCGTTCGTTAGCGGGGAGAGTTGTTTTTGATCATTGACCAATGTGCCATCGATATCGAGGGCTAATAATTTTATATTTTCCATAAAATTATTATGAAAGAACGAGTACGATTAATCAATAATTTGTTTGATAATGGATTGACACGATAATCCAGAAACTAAATAATAACCACCATAGACAATTAATATGAACAGGGCAATACCAAGAATGGAAAATAAGTTAGTTGAAATGACATTACTAAATAAGAATTGCGAGAAGGTAATGCCAAAAATACTATCAATACTTGCTAATAATAATGGGATTAAAAAGACCCATGTTAAATTTTTCCAATAGTTACGATAAATTAATTGTTTGGATACACCCAGTTTGGTTAATGTTTCAATATTTTGCGCATCATCCATAGTTTCTGCTAACATGTTCAATGAAAGCATCGTACCGCAAACAATGGCAAATACACACCCTAAATAAACCCCAATAAATACCATTAATGTGACAATAAAGGCAGAACTTTCATTTTGAATACTTTTTAAATCCAACACGCCTTGAATTTGCGTTGCAAAATTTAAGATTGTATCATCCAATGCGTTGATATCACCGCTTGGGCTGTAATTAACCAATAAGGTTTGTTTGTATATCGGATAATTCAGCAATGCTGCATCATCGACCACAATTATTAATTCACTGGGATTATTGACAATGTTTGGTGGTGTTTTCACTATTTGAGATTGTGATAGGGAAAGGGTTTGATCATTGAGTTGTAAGGTGGAATTGTTGTTAATGATTAAATCAAAAATGGGTGGTAATATTGAATCTTGTGCATTGGATAAAAAGAAGTAACCATTTTCATTATTTACACTCACTGGATAATTTGCTAAATTGGCAAGATTTACATAGTCACTGTAACTTATCATATTTAATGTACGGTCTAAGTACATATTGGGATATTGAGATAAAACCGTTGCTTTATCCGCTTTGAGTAGTGTTGCTAATGTAAATGGGGAATCGTAAGTATTAAATGTAAGGGAAGTTTGATAACTATCTAAATTAATATTATGTGATGTATTGTATTGATTAAAGGATTCATCCAAAGATATGGTTGGGTTTGTTTCATCTATATAATAGGTTAACGAAGCATCCACACTCATTAGATTTTCCATAGTTGCACTGTAACTTGTTTTAAAACTCATGGATACTCCAAAGATACACATGGTAATAAATAATGAAATAGTAACTACAGAAATCATCATGGCATGTTGATTGAATTTTTGAGCGATGCTTTTAATTGTGTAGTTGTTAATGCCTTTAAAGTAATGGCGTTTATTGGTTTTTGCTAATCCATAGATAACACGAGATAACCCTTTAACTAAGCAAAATGTACCGATAATACCTAAAATGACTGCAAATACTACGATTTGTAAGCCATAGGCAAGCATACTTGGTGTGACTACCATATAAAATGCTTGCGACAAAACAAGTATTCCTAAGATAAATAATGCAATATTAATTTTAAAATAATGATCTAAGTTCTCGGTTTTTGCTTTACTTTGTTTTAAGCTAATGATTTTACTATAGCTTATGCTTATACCATTAAAGATAAAGACAAGGGCATACATACCAATAAAGTAAAGAATAGTTTTTATAATGGTAGAAGTAGATATTGCAAATTGAAAGGTCATCGATTGATGCAATAATGCAGATACAACAATACTATTAACAAGTTGTGATAAGCCGATAGCTAGTGTTAACCCAATGACTAAAGAAATAGCACCTAGAATTAATGTTTCATAAAATAGCATTAATGTCATTTGTTGTTTACTCATCCCTAGTAATTGATACAAGGCAAATTCCTTTTTACGACGTTTGAATAAAAACTTGGAAGCATACACAATGAGTTGCGCAAATACTACCATGACAAATAAGGAAAATATATTCAAGAATAATGTAAATATATCTAAATATGGTGCAAATTTTTGACTAGTAATCAAAATATTCATCATTGATTTGTCGCCAATCGCATTAAAAATATAGAATACAATAATGGATAAAATCAAAGTGAATAGGTAGACACCATAATCTTTTTTACTTTTTTTAAAGTTTAAATATGAAATATGAAATAAGTTCATTAGTGACCTCCCAGTTGTTCGAATTGTGTGGATATTGCATGATAGAATTGTTCACGATTACCGTTATTTTCTAAGGTATTGGCAAGTTTGCCGTCTTTAATAAAGAAAACTTTATTGGCGTAGGATGCACTGGTTGCATCATGGGTAACCATTAATAAAGTGGCATGATGATTTTGGTTTAAATCAGTAAAGCATTCCATTAATCGGGTACGATTTTCACTATCCAATGCTCCGGTAGGCTCGTCCGCTAAGATTAAGGAAGGGTTATTAATGATTGCCCGCGCGCAGGCAATGCGTTGCTTTTGCCCTCCGGAGCATTGGTAAGGATATTTTTCTAATAGATTCTCTATTCCCAATATCTTGGCAGTGTGATTGACTTTAGTTTCAATTTCTTTAGGAGTTGTATTAATTAAAGTTAAGGTCAAGGCAATATTTTCATAATTAGTCAATGTATCCAATAAGTTAAAATCTTGAAAGATAAAGCCTAATTCTTTGTTACGGAATTTATTGAGCTTTTTACCCTTAAGCTTATAAATATCGGTAGCATTTAAATAGATGGAACCAGAATCGGGTTGATCAATGGTACTTAAACAATTTAATAAGGTTGTTTTCCCGGAGCCAGAAGGCCCCATGATGGCGATGAATTCACCGGGAGAAACTGTGAGGGATAAGTTATCCAAGGCTTTTACACGTAATGAGCCAGAAGTATACGTTTTATTGATTTGATTGACAGTAAGTAATGACATAATTTTATTTTTGAATCCTACTTAAGGATTCATCTCCTTTCATCAGTTTATAACTGTACTAGTTATCTAGTACACTATCAATATAACATTATTTTTGACTTTGTAAACAAAAAAAGGAAGTATTTTTACAATACTTCCCAAATTTATAAGATAATAAATTAAATATTAGATACCATCAGCATCATCGCCTGGTTCATCATTGGCCATGATAGTGCTTAATTCTAAACGTGCAATTTGTTCTTTACCTGTAGATAATGCCATATTTACTAACATTTCTGCATCATCCATAAATGCTCTTGCACCGTTAATTTCGATTAACATTGGTAAATTAGTACCAGCTAATACTGAAACGTTACTGTTTTCCATCGCAACCATAGCTGCAGCTTGGAAAGGTGAACCACCTTGTAAGTCTGTAAAGATAATGGTGTGATCACAGTTTTTATTCAATTCAACCAATGCGTCACTCATTTTAGCTTTTAAGTCTTCAATACTTAAATCACCTGTAAAGTCAATGGCAGCAAAATTTGCTAAATCACCAGCGATTAGGTTTAAGCTGCTTTGTAAGCCAGTGGCAAAATGGTTATGGCCTGATAAAATAATTCCAATCATTTATAGTTTCTCCTTATTTTTTAATAGGGTAAATTGTTACACCTTTAACAACACGATTTACTTCTCCAGTTGGACATGGATTATCTGGAGTAATACCTAAAGCTAATGATTTAAATAATGCAATGCATTGAGCTACTAAGATATAATCCAATCCTAAATAGCATGTATCCAATTTATCGTTATTATCAAAGCTAATGTAGTAATCCACTAAGTCTTTTACTTCTTGATCAAATTGATTGCTTACTGCAACAATTTTATTACCTTTACGTTGACCACTCATTTCTTTGATTAAATCCATTTCATATAAATGCGTATATGGATCATCACTTAAGTAAACTACAGTTAACGTATCATCGTTTATGATGGATTTTGGACCATGTCTAAATCCCATTGGTGTATCGTACATTGTAACAACTTGACCTGCAGTTAATTCTAACATTTTTAATGCAGATTCTTGAGCAAATCCTTTTAATACGTTGCTACCTAAGTAAACGATTCGGTTGAAATTGAAGCCATTAATAATTGCTTCAACTTCTTGGAAACGATTATCCAATAAGTTTTGGCCAGTAGTAATGATTTGTTCCATTGCGGCATCAATTTTATCCAATTGATCCAATTGCAATGCACATAATGTTGCTAAATACATATTGGAAAAACTGGATGTCATGGCAAAACTTTGGTCATGTGTTTCTGGTGTTAAGTCAATGGCAAATGCATTAGTGCGTGTTGCAGCCGCTTTACTTAAAGCACCATTATTATTACAAGTAATGAATAAATGGTAAACATTATTGCCACATACAGCATCCGCTGCTTCTACCGCACCAACAGATTCAGGTGAATTACCAGAACGACCATAACTAACCAATAACGTTGGTTTAGTTGTGGATAAATAATAGTAAGGGGTAGCAACGATATCCGTTGTTCCATACGATTTAACTTTATGATTGAATAAATGAGTTAAATAAGCATACGCTGCATTACCAACAAATTCACTAGTACCTGCACCGGTTAAGATGATGTCATAATCTTCTTTATCCAATACATGGGCTAAGAAAGGTTTTAATTGATCCTTTAAGTCATGCATTTGTTTCAATGTTTTGCGCCAAGTGTTTGGTTGTTGGGCAATTTCAGTAGCAGTAAAAGTTGCTTTTAAAGTTGCAAGTGTTTCATCATTACGATTGAACGTCATTTGAAATTCCTCCTTATTTTGACACTTAAATTATAATTCGTGGAAACAATAGCGACCGTTGATTGTTTATACATTTTGGTATCGATTTTATCCTTTTGACAAAGGGATAACTAAATTGTGCAAAAGTATAACTATCTTTACGATACAACACCTATTTTTAATGATTAATGCGTTATCATAGAATCACAAGAAAGAAGGTAAATTATGCATCCATTACAAAATTTAGTTCAATTACAAAAAAAAGGCGTTAAAGTTGGTATTTATTCTGCATGTACAGCCAATGATTATGCATTGGAAGCGGTATTAGAAAAAGCTAGGGATACTAATAGTGTATGTTTGATTGAATCCACAAGCAATCAAGTTAACCAATTTGGTGGATACACAAATATGACACCTGCTGATTTTTATCAACACGTTATGGAATTAGCCGATAAAGTGGGCATTGATCCAAATCAAATTATTTTAGGTGGGGACCATTTAGGACCATTAACTTGGACCAATGAAAACGAAAGTGAAGCGATGGAAAAGGCACGTACATTAGTTTATGATTGTGTTTTGGCTGGTTATACAAAAATTCATATTGATACGAGTATGAAATTAAATGATGATGATCCAAATACACGTTTAAGTGATGAAACGATCGCACGTCGTGGTGCTTATTTGGCAAATGCAGCGCAACAAGCTTATGCAAAACGTTTAGAAACACATCCAAATGCGTTAGCTCCTGTTTATATTGTGGGTAGTGAAGTACCAATTCCAGGCGGAGCGCAAAGTGAAGATGCAGGTATGCAAATTACTCGTCCTGAAGATTTAGCCAATACCATTGCAACATTTAAAAATGAATTTGAGAAAGCGGGTTTAGCGGATGTTTGGAATCAAGTTATTGCCGTGGTTGTTCAACCAGGTGTTGAAGAAGCAGATTTAGGACCAACAGAATATGATCGCAGTAAAGCTGTTGATTTAATGGCAGCAATTAATGATTATCCAACATTAGTATTTGAAGGTCACTCCACTGACTATCAAACCAAATATAAATTAAGAGAATTAGTAGAAGATGGTGTGGGTGTACTTAAAGTTGGTCCAGGATTAACATTCCCAGTGCGTGAAGCATTATTTGCGTTAAGCTTTATGGAAGATGAACTTTATAAGTACAACCCTGAAGAAAAATCTAACTTTAGACAAGTATTGGATGAAGCAATGTTAGCTAATCCTAAGAATTGGCAAAAACACTATCATGGTAGTGATGCGCAACAATCATTTAAACGCGCTTACAGTTTCTCGGATCGTTGCCGGTATTACTTACCAAGTGAAGCAGTGGAAGCTGCTGTTAATAAATTAGTGGATAACATGAATAAAGTGGATATTCCATTAAGTTTATTAAGTCAATTCATGCCAATTCAATACACTAAAGTAAGAAATTATGAATTAGCTTTGGAAGCCAATGCATTGATTAAAGATCGTGTAAAAGATACAATAGACGAATACATGTTTGCTTCTCACCAAGAAGAATTAACAAAATAACTTATAAATATAGGTCACTCTTGGAGTGTCCTATTTTTTTATTTTCAAAATATTTTCATTAATTTTATTCTTATTGTGTAATTTAGTTTAAAAAGAATAAAATAGAATTATCAATAGTCGGAGGCAGATTTATGATTATTTCAATTGGACGTCAATATGGCAGTGGAGGTCATTTGATTGCAGAAGGTTTAGCGGAAAAATTAAATCTTCCGTTATATGACCGTAAAATCATTGAAGAAACAGCGAAAGTAACCGGGTTAAGTCAAGATTATATTAAAGACATAGAATCCAAACAACCCCATAGTTTTTTCTTAAGCGGGTTAGATATGGGATTAGCCAATAGCGGATTGGCAGTACCATTAAGTGATCAAGTATTTATTGCACAAAGTGAAGTGATTCGTGAAGCAGCAAAAAAACCATGCATTATTGTTGGACGTTGTGCGGATTATGTATTAAGTGATGAACAATGCCTTAAAGTATATTGTTATGGGTCTTTGAATCGACGTATTGAACGGGTAAAAGAAGAATACGGTGTACAAACCAATGATTACCGTGCTTTTATTAAAAAGATGGATAAAAAAAGAGCTGGTTATTATGAATACTTTACTGGCTATAAATGGGGAAATTGTTATAACTTTGATTTAATGATTAACACAGATAATGGTATTGAATGGGCAATTGAGCAAATTGAACATGCATATCACTATTACTTAACCCATCCCAAATATTTATCCAATCATTCGCATTAATTAATAATTTAAAAGGGGCTATGCTCCTTTTTGTTAGGTTGAGTCAATAGTAGCTCTCATGTATAATGATTAAAGTTTGAGGTATAAAAATGTTAGATATTATTAAAGCTTTTATCTTTGGTATTGTGGAAGGTATTACGGAATGGCTTCCAATTAGTTCGACCGGACATATGATCTTATTAAATGAAATTTGGCCATTAAATGTTAGTGAATCATTCTATTCTATGTTTGAAGTGGTCATTCAATTAGGGGCAATCTTTGCTGTTGTCTTATTATTCTGGAATGAAATTTTCCCGTTTAAAAAGCATTGCAAAAAGCCAGTAAAATCCAATGGTTGGTTAAGTTATGTGGACCAAGATATTATTACTCTATGGGTAAAGATAGTGATTGCATGTATCCCTGCTGGAGTCATTGGTATTTTATTTGATGATGTATTTGAAGCATTATTTTATAACTACGTTACCGTCGCAATCATGTTAATTCTATTTGGAGTTGCATTTATTGTTATTGAAACAAATCATGCCAATAAAAAACCTAAAATTCGTAGTTTAAAACAATTGGATCTTAAAACGATTTTATGGATTGGTGTATTCCAATTAATTGCTGCCATTTTCCCTGGAACATCACGTTCTGGTGCAACAATTGTCGGTGCCTTATTATTAGGCGTATCGAGAACAGTAGCTGCAGAATTTACTTTCTTTTTAGCAATTCCTGTTATGTTTGGTGCATCGTTACTAAAAATAGTTAAATTTGGTTTTGCCTTTACGAGTATGGAACTTACTATCTTAGCCGTAGGTATGATTGTTGCTTTTATTACCAGTTGGATTGTTATTCGCTTTTTAATGGGTTACATTAAAAAGCATGACTTTAAAGTATTTGGTTGGTATCGGATTGTGTTAGGTATTGTTGTATTAGTGTATTTCTTTTTGGTTAAGTAGAGGGTATTATGAGTGAATTAAAATTTCGTAGCGCAACTGAAAATGATATCGATTTAATTGTTACGTATATTAAACGAATTGCTGAATATGAAAAAATGAGTGATTCTGTTCATACGAATCCGAATGATGTTAAAAAATGGATGTTTGATGAAAAGATTACGCATTGTGATTTTTTACAAGTGAACGATCAAGTGATTGGTTTTGTTTTATATTTCTATAATTATTCAACATTTACGGGCAAAGCCGGACTTTACGTGGAAGATTTATTCATTGATCCGCAATATCGTAAAAATGGTTACGGTAAACAAACATTTATTCATTTAGCAAAAAAAGCCATTGAAAAAGATTGTGGTCGTATGGAATGGGTATGTTTAAAATGGAATGAACCAAGCATTGCTTTCTATAAAAAGTTAGGAGCATTCACGATGGATGAGTGGCATACATTCCGTTTAAATCGTGAAGGTATAGAAAACGTTGCAAGTATGTAAAAAAGGGAGTCTTAATAAGACTCTTTTAAGTTGATGAGTTTTAGAAGATTTGTTGCGTGAAATGTTAATTTATCATATTTTTGCATTTTTGAATAAAAATCAAAGCGTAAGCGTTCAATAAGCTCCATTAAATTAGCCAACAATTCGTTCAATGAAATCTTCTGATAGATTAAATCAATCTGGGTAAAATCATTAGCCATAATAGCTTGGATAAGACTAAGCATTTGACTATTTATGGGATCATTAACGGACTTAAACGCATTTTACGTATAAGGTCAGTCTGTACGCGATTTTGGAAATAGTTACTTATTAAAGTTATGTCCAAATAATAATTTATTCGACTATTGCACACAATACTGCATTAAATGATTTATTTATGATTGCTTCTAATAATGATGTTAAAATTACACTGTCAAATATAGTGGAAAAACAGCAATTGTAAGCAGTAATATACTTACAATGAATTCTAATTTAAATTGAAAGAAATCCTTTTGAATCATAATAATCTATCCTTTTTAATTAACTCATATCAAGGTTTTTAGAATAATTTTCCTAATTATAAATAGCACCTCTGATTTCATTTATGACAGAGGTAATATGATAAATTAATGGACTCACATGGATGCATGAAATCATTAATGTATACATAAAAAAGAGACTCCATACGAAGTCCCTTTATAGTTAATTAGGTTAACTTAAATTATTATTGAGCAGCTGGTGTTAAACCGTTGAACGCATAAGTTGCAGTTACTTCAGCTTCCAATGCATTAACTGTATATGGTTCAAATGCAGCATCAGTGAATTGCCCCATACCACCAACGTTGTAGATTTTGCTCATGTCATAACCTTTAGCAGCTAATAAAGTCATTAATTGGCTTACACGACCACCAGATTGGCACATGAAGAAGATTGTTTTATCTTTAGGGAAGTATTCTTCCAATAAGTCATCACTTTCTTCGTAAGTTGCAACAGGAGCAGTTACATCACCACTATATAATTGTGGTTTACCTTCACTACCTGCTTCTTTATCAAAAATTAAAGCAAAGTAAGGAATGCATTCGAAGTTTCTTAAGTGTGATTTGCTGTAGTCAACATAGTCACGTAAGTCGATGTATAATACATCGTCTCTACCTAAGTAATCTACTAAGTTATCTACAGATACACCAGAGCATCCTGCAGCGTAAGTATCTTCTGTACAAGCTGTTTCTGGTTGATCTTTACCAGGAGTGTACATTTTGCTTGTATCACGAGCAGCTGGTAATTCAGCTTTTGTTACTTCAGCAACAGGTGCTTCAGTTGTAGTTGCTTCAGTAGTTGGAGCTTCACTTGTTTTAGGTTGGCTTGCGCAGCCTGCTAATAATGCAATAGCTGTTAAAGCAGATAATAATTTTTTCATTTCTTCAATTCTCCTTTAAACGTAAATTACGCTTGTGTGAAATAATCGTCGGTTGCATGGTATTCAAACAATGCATTTAACATACGAATGATGTTGTTTGTAGAAACACTACTTCCGGAGAAAGTATCCAATGTATATCCTTCTCTTCCTTCACCAGCACTGTAATCTTCAGCAGCAATATCATCCGTTGTACTTAAAGTTTGGATGTATGCATAATCTTTATCAGTGAAGAATGGAATGTATTGTTCTTTGAAATCTTCGTAAGTTGCACCGGCAGGTGTTGGGTTACTATCACCCCAGAATCCAGCTGTGTAGTGATCTTGTGAATCACGGTCAAATGACAAGAATCTTACTTGAGAATCATTGATATCTTTAGATTCAGGTAATGTCAATTCAACATAAGCTGTCATCCAGTAGTTAACGTCTGCACTACGGCATGTACAAGATAAGTAAGTAATTTGGTATTTAATGTAGTTTCTTGCTTCATATTTGAAGTTTACAAATGCATAGAAATCACTTTCTTCTCTTGGTCCATTGATGTGATCAATTGGAATTAATGCCACTGCATTACCAATGGTACCTTCACCTAAGTCTGCACTTGTGTTTAAGTATTCATTGATTGCATCTAAATTCAATTTTCCAGTTGCACTGCAACCTTCCGTTGCACTTGGCGCAGCTGAAGCAGTTGAATCAGTTGTTGCAGGTGTGTTGGAAGAACAACCGGCTAACATCGCTAATGCTAATGCTGAGCTCATTAATTTTTTAGTTAAGTTCATAAATCTCCTTTCGTGACGTATCGTCTTAAGTAATATATCACAACAAGTGAATATTTGAACTTTAATGTGAAAGTTTTATGAAAATATTGTTAAAAAAACTAAAAATATTAGCGAAATTTCACACTATATATTAAATATAGGATTAATTTCACTAATACTTTAATTAATTATTAAATGTTACGTCGACCTTACCACTGGCAGTATCGATATCTATTTTTTTCGAAGCACCCCGATTTACTTCTTGACTATGTCTAATGGCATCAATGGATAACGCATAATTTGTTTGAGATTTGGCCATCTTTAAGTTGATATTACCGCTGACGGTATCAATGTTAAGATCGTCACTATCCAATAATGCAGCATTAATTGTTCCGGATACGCTATCTAAATTAATTTCATTTGCTTTGGTATTGGATAATGTAATATTTGCTGAAATGCTGTCACAATTGAGCTCATTAACAGTGACAGTGTTTAGTTGTACATATCCTGAAACAGTATCAATGTTAAATTCTGCTTTCGCATTTTCGAAATTATCAATATCTATATGACCATGCACAGAATCGATATTTACTTCATTAAGTAAATTATATTTTGGAATAAATAACGTAACATTAATATTTTTGTTGATGTTTTTTAGATTATTTGAATTTTCAATATCTAAGCTATCATTGTGACAGGATAATTCAACAATCTCCGGATTGTCATAGACTATTGAATAGGTTAAATCTTCGCTTTCTTTAATGGTTAAATGCATGGATGTTAAATCAACATTTATTTCTTTAATAGAATTGTTATCAAATGTATGCAAAGTTCCTTTTGTTAAAGGTTTTCCGTGACTTACTGGATAGGAAGCGTTGTAATCTGCAATTAATTGGTCCACTGGACCTAATTTAGAAATGATGGCTTGATCATCCATACCCATTTCTTGCATGTCTTGGATCATTTCCATTACATAGTCATAATACGCTTGACCATCACTTAGATTACTGAAAGCAATGGCTTGTTTTAATTCATCGATGTAATTGTTCATTGTAAAATACCTCTTGATTAATAAATTGATAAATTTTCATAAGCTCTTTAAAGTCTTCCATATATTCCAATAACTTGGTATAGCCGTTGTCGGTAATATGGTAGAACTTACGTACACGGGAATTGTGAATCTTACTGTAGGTTGTTAAACAACCACTGTTTTCTAAACGCCTTAATATTGGATAAAGGGTAGATTCTTTAATTTCTGTGATATTTTGAATGTCTTTAATAATTTGATATCCATACGAATCTTCCTTGATTAATGATGCCAGTACAACAACATCCAATGTACCTTTTTTGAATTGTGCGTCCATACAACCTCCTTATGCATAATACTATATATTGTGCAGTATAGAGCGTCAATATGTTTCATTATATATTTTTTATCTTTTTGGTTTAAAATAAATACTATGAAACGTTATTTAGTAATATTTGCAGGTTTATTATTGTGTTCCTGCGCCAATAAAAATCAAGTGGAAGTTAGTGAAACGGTAACGCCAACTATTCAAGCAGAAAAAGCTGTGTATCAAGATGTCAGTCCGATTATTGAAGGTGATGACTATATCATTGCTTTTAATACAACGATATCTTTAGAAACATTAACTCAGGAAGATGGGGATATCCTTTATCCTTCATTTAATGATTTAATGCAACATTATGGAAAATTATTCGATGCCCATCATCCATATACGGATGCGCAAGGCAACCAACTCGTTAATGTTTATTACATCAACAATGAATTAAAAGATGGTGAGAGTATTACGTTAGATAAGGACTTGTTTGATTTGATTCAATTAAGTTTTAAAATGAGTGAACTTACTCAAGATAAATTTAATCCAACATTGTACGATTTATCGCAATTGTGGGCGCCTTTATTTTCTCCGTTTCCTATGGAGCAAGTAGATCCTGACAGTAATAGCATTGAGCAAGCAAAAGGATGTGTTATCTTATCCGATCAATTACCATTAGTTTTTACTTTGGATGAAGGAAGTTATACGTTAACTAAAAATAATAGTAAGTGTGAAACTGGTGCAAAACTTGATTTAGGAGGTATTGCTAAAGGGTACGCTTTGGATTTAGTAACAAAACAATTAATGGATTATCAACTTCCATTTTTAATTAATTCTGGTACAAGTAGTATCAGTGCATATACACCACAAGGTGTGGATAAAACATGGTATATCGGTGTGCGTGATCCGTTTGCTCGTGTTTCTCTTCTTTATGATGTGGGATTAAAGGAAAGTGCATGTTTTACAACCAGTGGTGATGATAGTCAATATTTTTTAAAAACCGAAGGGTTGAATACAATTATTCGTCACCATATTTTAGATCCATTATCTGGATATTCTAATAATTATATTCGAAGCGCAACGGTATTATCTTCACCATTAACCAATGGTATTGCTGATGCATTGTCAACGGCTTTATTTAATTGTGAAACCAATGATCAACGACTTGCGATTGTGGAAGCTGTAAAAAATGAGTTTAATGTGCAAATTGAATTTGCAACATTAGAGAATACTTCCAGTGATAATGGGTATTTAGATATAACTAAAGGATTTAAATCGTTATTAATTGAAGGGACAGAGAGTGAACATGTCATTGACACTCGAGTTATAAATGAATGAAACGCTTTTTAATGGTATTATTAGTACTTACGTTGACAGGTTGCAATCAAAACCAAAGTAGTGGTACTGAATCTGTAAATAGTGTGGAAAAACTGAACGCTTTACCACACAAAAGTATTCCAGAAAGTACATTAGCTAATGAAAGCCCATTGGATGCGACAAATATTGATGATTATTTGTTTATTGATGGCGTAACTTATATTGATTTACGTGATGCGAATCAATTATTAAATGAAGGGAGTATTGCCGGATTTGTTAATATTCCTTTTTACAATGTCTTGGTTAGCTATGAACCAAGTGACAATGTCTTATTTTCTATGAATCGTAAATACAGCGAAGATAATGCTGTGCTTGGCAGTAAAGGTACATTTAAAGCAACTTATGAAGAGAGTGAATGGATTTTGAATCAACTCTTTCCAAAGAATCAACCCATTGTATTCATGAGTACAGCTGGTGTTGAAGCAAGTTATATGATTGCTTTATTGACGCAATTGGGCTATGATCCAAGCTATCTTTACAATGCAGGAACCTTTACTAATGGGATGGGTGATGTCATTGCTTATAAGGATTATTCAAAACATCGCCATTATATCCAACCTAATACGACATATACAGTTAATTTATCTTTTGATTGGGGAGAACTTACGCCAATTACGGAATAAATATCTCGTATTTATCTTGGTGTTTGTTATACTCGTTGTTGATTATGTTAGAAAGACAAAAGATTTTAGAAATTGCGAAGACATTGTTTAATGAAAATGGATATTTTAACGTAACGATGCGCCAAATATCCAATCATTTAGGCATTAGTGTTGGAAATTTAACTTATTACTACCCTAAAAAAGCGGATATTTTGTGCGGCATTATGGCGCAATCATTACATGATGTTTAGTTCCTAATTTTTATGATTTGACGACATTGAATGATTTTTTCGGAGTGTTGATTGATTCATTGGAAAATGAGCGTTTTTTCTTTTTGGATTATTACCGTTTGCATAGCTTGCATCCTGAAAATAAAACCAATGAGTTGTTGGTTAAAGATAAGCTCTTTCAAGGTGTAAACCAATTAATAGCTAACGGTTTATTTATTGATTCGGTATCTGATGTAACGGTTGAAAGTTTAATTAAAATTTTTATGATGGCAGATTTAGCTTGGATTAAACAACCCAATCGTAACCGTGAAGAGTTTTTAAAATTGCATTGGAATGTTTTATATGCTTTTTTAACAGAGAAAGGCGTTAAAGAACTTAAAACTTTTTTGTCATAAAGATGAGTAGATAAGTTAATTTTTAACTCATCTTTTAATTTATGGCAATTTAGGGAAAAATTGGCACATGCCATATTGGTACCGAATCAGGGGGAATAATGGCACTAAAGGGTTAAAAAAGCCGTATTTTATCGAAAGAAAAGACCTAATATCCGTACGATATAAGGTCTATATTAATATATAATTTGGTGCGGGTGAAGGGACTCGAACCCCCATGCCAAGGCGTCAGATTCTAAGTCTGATGCGTCTACCAATTTCGCCACACCCGCATCACGTTTAATATATTACAAAATATATTATCTTTCGTCTACCTTTTTTTCATACAGATTGTTAGGATTTGTTGTAAAATAAGAAAAGTATTGGAGTTTTGAAAAATGAGTGAAGTTATTGAACAAGTGAGGGCATGTTTGCATTGCAAAAATGCGTTGTGCCAACGACATTGCCCAATTAAAACAAATATTCCAACTGTGATTCAAATGGCACAAGATGGGTTATGTGATGATGCCGCACGGATACTATTTGATAATAATTTTATGAGTGCGATTTGTGGCTTTATTTGTGATCATGGGCGGCAATGTTATGGGAATTGCGTATTAAATCATAAAAATAATCCAGTTCCTTTTTATCAATTAGAAGCTCAACTAAGTCAACAGTATTTAAAAGCATTGCATGTTAAGGCAAAAGAAAGTAATGATTTATCATTTGCGATTGTTGGAGCTGGTCCTGCTGGAATGGCAATGGCATTTAAGTTAGCGATGAAAGGATGCAGTGTTACATTAATTGATAATCATGAGCGAATGGGTGGTGTACTCCGTTATGGGATTCCAGATTTTCGTTTGGATAAATCACTTATTGATCAATATGAGCGTATTTTGTTTGAAGCGGGTGTTAAGTTTGTAAATAATACCATTGTGGATAAAGACAATGTGCGCATTATTCAAGCACAACATGACGTTTTAATTTTGGCACATGGGGCATGGATTGGTAAGCAGTTGGATGAAAGGTATCACGATATGCCAAATGTTTATACGGCGTTGGATGTATTGAATCAACGATTAGTATTTGATCGTAATGCAAAAGTAATTGTGCTTGGTGGTGGTAATGTTGCAATGGATGTTGTGCGTTATATGAAACGTCAATGTGATAATACGCAACTTTATTATCGTAAAGAAATTAAAGATATGCCTGCGAATAAAGAAGAAATTGATGAAATGCTAAATGAAGGCATTCATGTGGAAGAATTAGCTGCACCGTTAGCCTTTGATGAGAAAGGTATTATCTTTGCTAAAGGGGAAACAATCGTTGATGAAAATGGTAAGAAAGTAACACGAATTGTAGAAAACAGTGAATATCACGTGGAATGTGATGTAATAATTCAAGCCATTAGTCAACAAGTTGATTCGATGTTGTTTAAAACATTAAATCTTACTTTAAATAAGTGGGGTAATGTTGATGCTGCCAACCATGGGGTAACAAGTAATGCGCATGTCTATGTAATTGGGGATGCGTTGCTTGGACCAAAGTCTGTGGTGGATAGTATGGTGAGTGTGAATGAATTAGTTAAGGTGTTGGAAAAACGGTATGGAATATAATGATTATTTAAAAGAATTAAGTAAATACAGAGAACAAATCAATGCAATTGATGAACAATTGGTGCAATTGCTAGTTCAACGGTTGGATGTGGTTGTAGAAGTGGGACATCTGAAACGCCAAGCCAATCAGGCGGTATTGGATAAATCCAGGGAAGCTAAAGTAATTGAAAAGGTGATTGGCTTGGCCAATAAAGAAAGTTATAACGATCAAATAGCAACCATTTATCAATGCATTATGGATCAAGCAAAAACGTTAGAGTAAACTCTAACGTTTTATTTTATATCCTGCTTTGATAATGGTTGCTTCAATGGCTTGTGTGGAAGTTTGACTGTTTACTTTAATTGTTGCTAAACGATGTTGTAAATCGAAGTTAAAGCGACAATCAGAATATATTGATAATGCTTTTTTTACTTGTGTAATATCATAGTCACAAATGCAATCTTCAATTTCAAATTGAATGATTTTATAGTTTGGAGTTACGGTAGCTACATAGTGTAAATGCATAAAGCGATATAAACAATATGCGCGCAATGCTAATCCTATTAGTAATAAGATAATAAAGAGTATTCCGTAAAAGCCCAGTGTCAAATCGTTATGAAATAGAATAGCAAATAACAATGCGGATACGCTTAAACTTACTGGTAGTAAGCGCATAATTTGATTGTATTTATCCGTTAATTGATGCCATGCGTTGTTAAAGTTTAACCATGCCGCTAATGTAGGCAATTGATGATCAAGAATGACAATATCATTGCTTTGAGTTAGGCAATAGCTAACACTTAAACTGACATTGCGGTTAAATGATTGCGGCATGGTGGCATTGGTTAATGCCACGACGTGATGATGAAGTAGAAATTGTTGATTATTTAATGCAGCAAAATAGGCGTTACTATCATTAATGTCATAACTATTACTTCCGTTTAATTGCTGGGTAATGCAATGGCGATGCATTTCACTTAATCCATCCAATAGCACAGTATCGATGCCTTCCTTGCTTAAGGCATCGATGCAAGTTAATGCATCTTGCTTAAAGCAATCTGCTAAAGCAATGAATCCAATAATATTACCTTCTTGAATGTATAAGGTAATTAATTTTCCTTCTTTTTGATAAGCATCAATTAGTTTTTCAAAGTCGGATAGATCGATACCTAAACTTTGGCACTGATCGATAGTATAAGGGGTAACTTTTGCGCCATTCAAGAAGGTATCGATGCCCTTAGCAAAAATGGATTTAGTTAAGGTTAAGTTGGTATCTTTGATGTTTTGAGATTTTAGATAATCTAAGATTGCGTTACTTAATGCATCTTTTTTACGTTTATGGACACTATAGAGAATGTGATTGAAAGTTGTTTGATCAAGCGTATTGGAAACTAAAACATCGGTTACCTTATATTTATCCCAAATGTAAGGGTGATAGCTGATCCAAGCTTGATCATAATGTG
>CALCFG010000054.1 GCA_937900565.1 uncultured Erysipelotrichaceae bacterium | reverse complement strand
AAGTATCGATACTAAAAATAATCCATTTGGTTTTCATGATGGTAATCTTTCCAATAATGTCATTAAAGTTGTAATTTATGGGTTGCTTCGTTTCTTTGCTATTGCAGTACCGTTAGTATTAATAGCATGGTTATCGGGAAAATTAATGGATTTAATGAACGTGAGGGAAAACAGTGATTACGAAGTTAATTTATATAATAACTATGTTTTATTAAATCAATATTGTAATGAAATGGATTTGTATTATCAAACCAAGAATTGGGATGCATTGGTTGAGCTAAATAATAGTTATTACGATATGTTTACCTTATGGGAACATAATGATATTTTTAATATCATTATGGAAGTTAAACATTTTAAAGACTTAGTTGATGAGCACGAATTAACTTTAGATAATTATAGTTATTATGATTATACAATTGCATACATGCTAGAATTGCGCTATTTAGAAAATGATAATTATTCCCTTGCATTAGCTGATGACGAATTAATTATATTAAATGAGCTCAAGGATATCTTGGATGATTTATTCCATCAAGCAGGGTTAGATAAATATGATTTAGAAAATATTGCCTTATCATGCAATGAAGATGGGACAGTTGATAATTATTGTTTGCTAAAAAGGTTTGGTGAATAAGATGTTATGTCAAAATTGCCATCAAGAAATACCTGAAGATTTTACGATATGTCCTTTTTGTGGTGCATCTCAAGTGAATCCTGAATATGCAAAAGCTCAGGCAAAAAAAGTAAATATTACATATTCTTGGTTTGTTACATTTGGTTTATTGCTTGTTTTATTAGTGGGTACGTTATATTTAAAAAGTAATGATTATTTATTTGAAGAAATAATTGATAACTTTAATGTGTCCTTACATCAAGATAAATTGATTAAACAATTGGATGATGCACTCATACGTCATCATTACATAGAGTATCAGCAAATTATGGACACATTGAACTACAGCTATAATGAAGCATTTAGCGATTATTATGATTATTCCAATTTGTTATACTCGTTCATTAACATTCAAGATAATCTATCGTCAATTTTAGAAAATAGACAATCTGATTATAAGGATCATTACTTAGAATTATCTAAATCCGTCATGCAATTTAACGAAGAAAGTAAGTTTTTAATGCGTCATGCAACGAATAATCAAATTGCTGTAATCGATACGATTAATCGCGATTTAAGGGTTTATTTTACTAATACTTTAAATTGTTCAAATGAACAAGTTGAACAATTGTTATCGAGTGGTAATAGTTCCACGTTTATTGCATTAATTAACGAATTACTCAAGGAAGGTGATAGCAATGAATAAGCCAATGATAAAAATTGTTCAATTTGGATGCATTGTCGTTTCTGTAATTATTTTTTCCTTGATTACTTTTATGGTCAACGATTATGTATCTTATTCAAGTTATCGAAAACATGAAGTAAGTTTTGAAGATTACTATTATGCATTTAAAGAAAAAGACTATATGCGTATGGCGCAATACAGCTATCAAGACTTTAAAGAAAACAAAGATATTGACGCAAATGAATTTATTTCTTTTTCGTCATATTATGCTTTGTTGCAAACGTATTTAGCTTGTGATGATATTACTCTTCAAAAGAATTGTTTACAACAGATGCAACAATTTGCACAAGAAATATCATTTAATGAGTTAATTAATGAGATTAATCGATTGAATACATTATATTGTATTGAGTTCTAATAATAGAATAGGGGGAATATTTATGGGAAAATCAATGACGAGTGGTAACGCTTTTAAAATTATACTTTTATTTGCGTTACCACTTATTTTTGGGAATTTTTTTCAACAGACATACAATTTGGTCGATAGTGCCATAGTTGGTAAAACTTTAGGCGATAATGCCTTAGGTAGTGTGGGGGTGTCTAGTTCTGTACAATTCTTAGTCCTTGGCTTTTGCCAAGGAACTGCGATCGGTTTTTCAATTCCAGTTGCCACCAAATTTGGTGCGAATCGCTTAGATGAAATGAAACGTTATATC
>CALCFG010000053.1 GCA_937900565.1 uncultured Erysipelotrichaceae bacterium | reverse complement strand
GAGTAAATGCAACCCAACCTGCTTCAGGGGTTGCACTTAGATTTCTAATTCAGGTATTAATAAAGTTTGTGATTTATTATTGACTTTTTATTTTTTCATGATTAAATAATACCCATAAAATAAATTAATAGAGGTAGCGATGCAGAAAAGTAATTTATGGAGCTGGCGAGCGAAGAAGTAAATGAAAGGCAACCATCGCCGAATGGATATATTGGCAAATATATACTATGGGGTTATTGGAAATACCAATAACACTCCTACTTTCAGTAGTGGAGCTATGGCATAGGTAAGTGGATCATATGTTATAGCATATGATTTATTTTTATATTTAAAGGAGAAATAATATGAAAAGAACTTACTTAGCTATTTTAGCAACAATGACGTGTTTAGCAGGATGTAGCAATACGAGTGAACCATCCAACACTGGTGAAGACACTACATTTACGGTGGGAATGGAATGTGGTTATCCGCCATTTAATTATCAATCCAATAGCGATAGTGAAAGTGCTGTAAAAATTGATGGTGGATATTGCGATGGCTATGATGTGATGGTAGCTCAATACATTGCGGATGAATTGGGCCAAACATTAGAAGTTAAAAAGATGGCATGGAATGGGTTAGGTGTAGCGTTAGAAGCTGGCGAAATTGATGCCATAATTGCAGGAATGACAGCGGATGAGCAACGTGAAGAAGGTATTGATTTTACAAGTGCTTATTATGATTCCCATGGAATGGTGATGATCGTAAGAAAAGATAGTGAGCAAGCGAGTTATACATCCATTCAAGACTTTAATGGAAAAAATGTAATCGGGCAGTTAAATACGAATTATGATACTGTGATTGATCAAATAGACGGTGTTAATCATGTAACACCGAAAGCTACTTATCCAGAAATGGTAGTAGCATTGCAAGCCAATGATGTGGACGCGATTACCGCGGAACTAGCAGTTGCAAATGGAATCGTAGCAGCTAATCCTGATTTAATGATTTTATCATTTACTGAGGGTAATGGATTTGATTGTGATACTAGTGTTTCTATTGGATTAAAGGAAGGAAGTCGTGGTAATGAATTTTTCAATGCAGTCGAAGATGCATTGCAAAAATTAGATGAATCTACACGTTTAGCGATGATGGAACAATCCATTGCAAATCAAGGGGAATAAAATGCGTATTGATTTTACAAAAGTTTTATCTATCTTTACAAAAAATGCACCGTTATTTATGCACGGTGTAGTCATTACCATTGTTTATGCTTTGGTTGGTACTTTTTTTGGCTTGTTGATTGGATTAATTTTAGGTGGGATTCGATCATTATCCATTAATTATTATGACCGTCCCATAATTCGTTTTTTTAAATACTTAGGGAATCTGTTCACTGAATTTTATATTTGGATATTACGTGGTACACCAATGATGGTGCAAGCCTTATTCTTTTATTATTTATTAAAACCATTGGTTGGTTGGAATGGATTGGAGGCAGGATTATGGATTATTTCCATTAATACTGGTGCATATATGGCAGAAATTATTCGCTCGGGCATTCAATCTGTCGATTTTGGTCAAAAAGAGGCAGCGGATTCATTAGGTCTTTCTAGCTTTCAAACATTAGTTCATATTGTTTTACCTCAAGCTATTGTTAATAGTTTTCCTTCCATTGGAAATCAATTGATTGTTAATATTAAAGATAGTTCGATGTTAAATGTACTATCGGTAACCGAATTGTTCTTTCAAACAAGTTCCATTGCCGGGAGCAACTTTCGTTACATTGAAACTTACTTTATTTCAGCATTAATTTATTTGGTGTTGACTAGTGTTGCCACGTGGATATTAAACGCGATGGAGCGAAGATTAACGAATAACAACAAACCATCTGGTATGGATTATTGTGCGTAAATGAAGGAGTTATTATGGCATTAATCGAAATTAATCAATTAACAAAATCGTTTAATAACTTGGAAGTGTTAAAAGGTATTGATTTATCAATCGAAGAAAACCAAGTAGTCAGTATAATTGGCGCCTCTGGTAGCGGAAAGTCCACGTTATTGCGTTGCATTAATTTATTGGAAAACTATGACTCAGGTACTATAATTTATCAAGGTAATAATATTTTAGAACATGGATATGATGTAAGAAATTATCGCTCTAAAGTTAATATGGTTTTTCAAAATTTTAATCTATTTAATAATATGACTGTATTACAAAACTGTATGTTTGCGCCGATGAAAGTATTAAAAAAGGATAAAACAGAAGCTCAAGAAAAGGCATTAGAGTTATTAAAAAAAGTGGGATTGGAAGCTTTTGCCAATAGTTCTGTCAATATACTATCTGGAGGTCAAAAACAACGTGTTGCCATAGCCAGATCGTTGGCAATGGATCCTAATGTTATTTTGTTTGATGAACCAACCAGTGCTCTTGATCCATTAATGGTTAATGAAGTATTGCAAGTTATTCAAAGTGTAGCTAAAGGTGGAATTACAATGGTTATTGTGACTCATGAAATGCAATTTGCTCATGATGTATCGGATAAAATTGTTTTTATGCATCAAGGTGTTATTGAAGCGCAAGGTAGTAGTGATTATATCTTTAATAAATGCGACAATGTAAATTTAAATCAATTTCTAGCACGTTATCGACTTACATTGCATAGTTAGATTTTTCTTATCTGTCACATAATTCATTCTATTTTCGATAGGAATTCGTTTTCGGTGTAAAATAGAGAAATAAGGTGGTATTTAAGATGGATTTACGTTCTAATTTTATAAAATATTGTCAATTTAATACACGTTCGAGTGAAAGTAGTTTAACTGCTCCAAGTACTTCCACTCAATTGGATTTTGCAAAGAATGTATTGGTTCCTCAATTAAATGAATTGGGACTAAGTGATGTAATATTAACTTCACAAGGGATTGTTTATGCAAAATTAGCAAGCAATGATCCAACTATAAATGAAAAGATTGGCTTAGTTGCGCATATGGATACAGCGGATTATGAAAGTGAACATGTTAACCCAATTGTAAAAGAAAACTATGATGGGTTGCCAATTAGTTTGGCTAATGGACGGCAATTGGATTGTGATCAATTCCCTTGGCTAACGCATGCCATTGGTAAAACAATTATTCATACTGATGGTACGACATTGTTGGGTGGGGATGACAAAGCAGGAATTGCCATTATTATGGAGGTGTTAGCTCGTTTAGTTAATGATTCATCCATAAAACATGGCCAAATATCCATTGCTTTTACACCGGATGAAGAAGTTGGAAGAGGTACTGAAAATTTTGATGTACAACTTTTTGACGCAGACTTTGCTTATACTGTAGATGGTGGCGATATTACTTATATTGCTGATGAAACATTTAATGCATCACGGGCAGTCATTGAAATCAAAGGACGTTCCATTCATCCAGGTAGTGCAAAAAATCAAATGGTTAATGCAGCTGATATTGCAGTGGAGTTAGCAAGTTATTTACCAAAACAACAACGTCCGCAATATACGGATGGTAGCGAAGGATTTTTCCATTTAGATCATATTGAAGCTAATTGTGAACATGCATTATTAACCTATATTATTAGAGATCACGATCATCTAAAGCTTAAAGAAAAAAAGCAATTATTAAAATCAATTGTGGAAATGTTACGTATTGAATACGGTGATTGTATTGATTTAAAGTTATCGGATCAATACCGTAATATGAAGATTGTTTTAAAAGATCATCCACAAGTTGTTCAAAGGGTAGTGGATGCTTATGAAAATTTAGGTGTTTCCTATCAATTTGAAAAGATTCGCGGTGGTACTGATGGTGCTAACTTATCTTTTATGGGATTACCTTGCCCTAACTTGGGAACTGGGGATTATAATTGTCATGGCCCATATGAATATGTTGTGGTTGACGAGATGGAAACGATGTGTGATATCATCGTTGAAATGATTCGAGGTAATTAATATGATTTACACATGTACTTTAAATCCTTCTTTGGATTATTTCATGGAATTTGATAAACCATTAACCATTGGACGTGGATTGATTAATCGCAGTGAAATGGAATATTATGAAGCGGGTGGTAAAGGTGTTAACTGTTCTATTGTTTTAAATAATTTAGGAGTTCCTAGTAGAGCTTTGGGATTTTTAGGTGGTTTTACGAAAGAATTTTATATTTCTTTATTAGCTAAATATAATTTACTTGAACCTCGTTTTACTACCATTGAAGGGCATACCCGCATTAATGTTAAAGTGACCGGTCAGCAATGTTTGGAAATAAATGCACAAGGGCCATACATTACAGATAGTGATTTTAATCGTTTTATTAATAAAACGAATCGATTAATGGATGGCGATACATTTATTTTCAGTGGATCTTGTCATGACTATTTGCATGCATCTTTGCGTGATTTATTTACCCAATTACATAAAGAAGGTGTCCGTTTGGCAATTGATTCCAATGCAGTTGTTAGTCAAATGGCAAAGGAAGTGGGTGCTTTTTTAGTTTTATTTAATCATAACGAGGCAATGGATTTATTTAAATGCGGTCATGATGAAGCCGGAATTTTAGAAAAAGCATGCCAATGGAAAGGTGATACGATAGAAAATGTCATTATTACCTTTGATAAAAATCGTTCTGCCTTAATCTGTGATGAAGGGATATATATGGCTAATTCAGTGGACTTGCCAGAAAATCGCATTAATGGAGTTGGATTTGATGATTCCATTTTGGCGGGTTTTATGATGAATGCTTTGCGTTCACCAGATATTTTAGAATCTTTCCGCTTTGCCAATTCCTGTGGTCAAGCAACTTTATTTTCGAAAGGATTAGCGACACGGGAACATGTTAATTCAATTTTTGAAAAAATTGAATTGCAAAAATTATAGTTATTTTAAGTTAAGGAGTTTTAAATAGTGTTTAAAAAATTCATGTTAATTGTAAGCAGTGCAATCTTAGTTGCTGGATGTGGTGCACAAAAAGACAAACCTAGTCAAACACCAACATCCACTCAAGAAACTGTAGATTTTGGTTCAAGCAATGATAATAAACCCATCGAATTCACGATTGTTGATGCCAATGGGGTTGACGTCAGTGTTTATAAGCCTGATTTTAGTGAATATTATTACTTAGATGAAAGTAGTGATTATGTTAAAGGGATTACTTTCAATGAAGCGTTGAAGTTTTTTGGATCGGACTTTACGGGTTTAGTTTTTTATGGCTATCCAACTTGCGCATTCTGTAATGAAGCATTCCCAGTGGCTGTAGAATTAAGTAATCAAATGCAACAACCATTGTATTATGTTAATGTGCATATGGAAGGCTATGGACCGGATGAAACCTCTTTGAATGAATTTGAAAAAGTAGCTTATGCTTGGTATCAAGATGATGGGGAAGGTGGAAAGAGTTTCTTTGTGCCAACATTATTTGCTATTGTCAATGGTGAAATTGTCGATGCGCATACGGGATTGTTAAGCGGTGTTAGCATTGATACAACGCAACCATTAAGTCAAGAACATCATGATATGTTAGCTAGCGAGTATCAACGCTTATTTGATACGGTAAAATAATAGTAAAGCAGTTACATTAGGTAACTGCTTTTTAAAAATTTATTGCTTTTGTAAATGATTTTGTAAATGATGGACAAGTAAAGAGAGTGCTGCTTGATTATGTCCTCCTTCAGGAATAATAATATCAGCGTTTTTCTTGCTTGGTTCAACATATGTTTCATGCATTGGCTTAACAGTGGTTAAATATTGTTCAATGACCGATTCGATGGTACGTCCTCTCTCTTTAACATCCCGTAATAAGCGGCGCAAGATTCTAACATCACTATCAGTATCCACAAAAACTTTTAAATCAAATAATTGATAAAGGGAAGGATCTTGTAAAATTAGAATACCTTCGACTAATATGATGGGTTTACTTTCAATTGTAATACTTTTTAAGCTCCGATTATGAATCGTAAAATCATAAAGTGGGCATTCAATTGACTGACCTTGTTTTAATTGTTGAATATGTTCGACCATTAATTCAGTATCAAATGCTTTAGGATGGTCGTAATTATTTTTAACCCGTTGAGCCATTGTTAATCCATCTTGTTTTTTGTAATAATTATCATGATTAACTGCAGCAATATAGGGATCAAATTTTTCTAATGGCTCTGTCACAACAAATGGTTGATTTTTGACGAGAAATAGCGTATAATAAT
>CALCFG010000052.1 GCA_937900565.1 uncultured Erysipelotrichaceae bacterium | reverse complement strand
GATGGGTGTGAATAAATATGAACAATTGGGTATTGAATACCCGTTGGTGGGTGTTAATGAGCCCGATAAAGATGAATGTATTCGTGCGCGCAACTTGATTATGCAAGAAATCATAAAGGTTCGTTTACATAATAAATAGCAAGTATTTAAGATCACTTTAGCTAAAGTGGTCTTTTCTTATGCATTGCCAAATGAATTTATTCGATAAAGTCAATGTGTGGTAGAATAGTAATGTTTGAATTAAAGAAGAGAAGAATTAGAGTTAAAAGAGGAAAAAATGGCAAAACAAGTATTTAGTAAAGAGTTTTATGGCCGCACTTTCGCGATTGAAACAGGTGAAATTGCAAAGCAAGCTGGGGGAAGCGTATTAGTTCGCTATAATGATACTGTTGTATTATCAACTGCAACAGCTAATCATCAAGCTAAAGATACAGATTTCTTCCCACTAACAGTTTCTTATGAAGAAAAATTGTATTCTGTAGGTAAAATTCCTGGGGGATTCTTACGTAGAGAAGGTAGACCAAGCGAACATGCGACATTGACAGCACGTTTAATTGACCGTCCTATTCGTCCGCTTTTCCCAGATGGATTTAGAAATGAAGTTCAAGTAGTTAACACTGTTTTATCAGTTGATCCAGATGCAACAAGTGAAATGGCTGCAATGCTAGGTAGCTCATTGGCTTTATGTGTATCTGATATTCCTTTCCATGGCCCAATTTCAGGTGTAATTGTTGGACGTGTGGATGGTCAATTTGTAGTTAATCCAGATGTTGAACAAAGTAAAAGAAGTGATATTCACTTAACGGTAGCCGGTACTAAAGATGCGATTAACATGGTTGAAGCCGGCGCTAAAGAAGTAAGTGAAGAAGATATGCTTGATGCGTTAATGTTTGCACATGAACGCATCAAAGAATTATGTGCTTGGCAAGAAGAAGTGGTTGCACAATGTGGTAAAGAAAAACGTGAATTTTCATGTTATGCTATTGACCCATTAATTACTGCTTATGTGGATGAACATGGCAAACAAGCTTTGATTGAAGCTGTTAGCATTCATGAAAAATTGGAACGTTATGGAAAAATTGATGAAATTTCTGATGCAATGGGTGAACAAGTGGCTGCTTTGGATTGCTTTGAAAAAGATGCAGATAAAGAAAAAGCAAATAAACAAGCGCACGAATATTGCACAAGCATTGTAGCAGGTGAAGTAAGACGTCTAATTTCTGTGGATAAAGTCCGTCCAGATGGTAGAGCGTTGGATCAATTGCGTCCATTAGATTCTCAAGTGGATTTGTTACCGCGCGTGCATGGAAGTGCCATGTTTACGCGTGGAGAAACGCAAGTTTTATCTGTAACTACCTTAGGGCCTTTAGGTGAAAATCAAATTATTGATGATGTAACTGAAGTTGAGGAAAAACGCTTCATGCATCATTACAATTTCCCTCCATATTCTGTTGGTGAAACAGGACGTATGGGAAACCCAGGAAGAAGAGAAATTGGGCATGGCGCATTGGGCGAACGTGCATTGTTGCAAGTATTACCAAGTGAAGAAGAATTCCCATATGCAATACGTACAGTAGCGGAAGTTTTGGAAAGTAATGGAAGCAGTTCTCAAGCTAGTATTTGTGCGGGTACGATGAGCTTAATGGCCGCTGGAGTTCCTATTAAAGCACCAGTAGCTGGGGTAGCAATGGGATTAATTACTTATGGTGATTCTTATTCCATCTTAACTGATATACAAGGGATGGAAGATCATTATGGGGATATGGACTTTAAAGTAGCTGGTACACGTGAAGGCATTACTGCATTGCAAATGGATATCAAAATTGAAGGTATTACGAAGGAAATTTTCCAAGAAGCATTGGCTCAAGCAAAAAAAGGACGTTTTGAAATTCTAGATAATATGGAAGCAACAATTGCAACACCACGTCCAACTGTGAGCAAATACGCCCCAAAAATGGAAACTTTCAAAATAGATCCAGATAAGATTCGTGAAGTTATTGGTACAGGTGGAAAAGTTATCAATGATATTATTGCTCAATGTGACAATATTAAAATTGATATTGAAGATGATGGCACCGTTATTCTTTATCACAATGATGCACAAGCTATTACTAAAGCCAAAGATATTATCATGAGTATTGTAAAAGTTGCTCAAGTAAACGAAATTTATGAGGGTGAAGTAACTCGCGTTGAAGATTATGGTATCTTTGTACGCTTATTTGGTGATACAGAAGGGTTGGCACATGTATCTAAATTAAGATGGGAACGTGTTAATAGCGCAGCAGATCTTTATAAAGTTGGTGATAACGTGCGTGTGGTTGTTACTGGTGTGGATGAAAAAGGCAAAGTATCTGTCTCTGTGCGTGATTTAATGCCAAAACCAGAAGGTTATGTTGAACCTGAAAAGAAAGAACATCGTGAATTTAAAAAAACACACGGAGAAAAAAGATCTTTCAAAAAGTAGATAATAATTAAGGAAGTTTATGGAACTTCCTTTTCTTTTGCTAATTAGCGGTTTTTTATTTACGTAACGCTTCATTTCTCGTTTATAATATTGGAATGAGAATGAGAAAGAAAAAATGGGCCTTACCTTATATTGAAGCCCACCCAGAAATTATTTTAACAATGAATGGAACTACTCCATATCCAATTGATAAATCTGGTTTTAATCGGTTACATTTAGAAATTGGATGTGGTAAAGGTGACTTTATTGTTGGTTTAGCGTTAAAAAATGAAGATGATTTATGTGTTGCAGTAGAAAAAGATCCCAACGCGGCTGCAGTAGCGGCTAAAAAGGTAGAAGAAGCACAATTGGATAATGTCAAAATCCTTTGTGGCGATGGTGCGTATCTAAGTGATTGGATAATAGAAGGTAGTGTTGATTGTATCTATTTAAATCATAGTGATCCTTGGCCAAAGAAATGTCATGAAAAAAGACGATTAACGTATGCAAGTTTTTGTCAAAGTTACGTTAAATGGTTAACGCAAGCTGGTCAATTAATTCAAAAAACGGATAATAGCGGGTTATTTGAATATTCTTTAGTATCGTTAACCCATCATGGATTTACCTTAGAAAAAGTATGGGTAAATTACCCATATCAAGGGGATGAAGATGATGTTGCAACCGAATACGAAATGAAATTTCGAAATCTAAACCAACCTATTTATCGGGCGATATTTATGGTGAACAACGAATGAAAAAGTTTTTATTATCTTTAGTTGTATGTTTAAGTTTAGCGGGATGCGCTAATCAAAATCTTCCATTGGACCAACGGTTAGCTCAAATTGTTTCGACTAATTTAACAGAGACACCCTTACAAAGTAATCACTCTAAAAAATATTTAAAATATTATGTTCCAAAAAATATAGGAGTGATTGATCAAGCAGCAACATCGACTGTTTTTAAATACGATAATGTGCAATTTTTAATGTCAATTAATGTAGCTGCTATTATTTCTAATGGAAGCTTTTCTTATCGTTCCCCATTAGATTTAAGTAATGCTGTTTACAGTGAAGAAGGGGATTTTATTAATGTATCAAATGAATCCGTGCATTATGTGCTTTCTTTATTGCCACTTGACGGTAAATATTACATTGTATTAAATAGTGATTATTTATCTTTCTATGGATATGCTAATGAAATTGATTGCATTGCGATTGTTGATGCTATGACAACTATCTTACGTAATGCAACTATTATTAAAGACAAAATTATTGAAA
>CALCFG010000051.1 GCA_937900565.1 uncultured Erysipelotrichaceae bacterium | reverse complement strand
CAGGATTTAATGGTCGACTCATCAACGTTAATTCATTACTTTCCAGTGCTTGTTTTGCACTACTGAAACTGTTAACATCCACAAATAAAGTGATGCTAAAACATAATGTAACGATGGAAATTATTGATAATAATAACAATCCCAATCGTTGACCAAATAATTCTTTACCATAAGCAAAACAAGCACGGAAAGTATCTTTATCTCCCTTACGGTTTCTATTTTTTCTTCCCATAAATGATGGTGTATGCATTACTTTATTATCGACGATATTCCCATCATCGAGTGTTATTATTTGATCCCCATATTTCGGTAACAGTGTTTCATTATGTGTTACAACAACAAATAGCGAAGAAGCACTATTGGCTTTCATCATATCCATAACTTCAATTAGATTTTCATAATCTAAAGCCGATACTGTTTCATCCAAAAGCACAATGCGTTTATTCATAAATAACGCTTTAATTAATTGCACTCTTCTTTTTTCACCATTACTTAATAACTTAACTTTTTTATTCTCACAATCGCTTAAATGATATCGCTGTAATGCTTTAATCGTTTTCTTTTCACTAACACGTGTTAATGATAAATTCTGTTTCACTGTTAATTGCGAAAGTAAATCATACCCACTGCTTACGTAGTAAGCACCATAAAAGCCTTTTACACTACCTGTATAATCTTTATCTAATCCTGCCAATATCTTAAGTAATGTACTTTTCCCACTTCCACTTTTACCAACAATAAAACAAATCCCTTGCGCTATGAAATCAACGGATACATCCTTTAATGCATGCACTTGTTTATTCTGATTATGATAAATCTTATTAATCTTTTCTATCCTCATAAACGTTATCCCTTTTTGTTAATTATAAATCAATCTAAAATATTTGTGCATTTTTTAATAAAGGTTGAGAATTTTCTCAACCTTTATTTTAAATATTCCAACCGCAATGAACTTTCGTTCTTAAATATTGCGATTTAATTACTTTCCAATTACCACAATTAGGGCATCTACCTTCGGTAACACGATGAATGACTTCAACGACATCTTCATAGCCAGGATGCCCATGTTGGCAAGGTTGACCATATGTATCATATACTTTTTCTACTGACCATGTATCCATTACAGTTCCGCAATAACAAACTACAGCACGAGGTTGAACAAGTTCATATTCTCCAGTTTTAAAGTTAAAAATTTCCGTTGGTTCTTCATAAGCGTTTACGGAAAACACATTCATACCAAATACCATCATCGCAATTAAAGTTAATTTAGCTAATCTTTTCATAAAAACCTCCTTTAGATAGCTGTTAACTAATCCTTACTTATATTTTAAAATATATTAACAAAAAAAATAGTAGCGACCACTTTTAACTTATTCAACCCTAATAGTCAGCTTTTTATATTTTCTAATTCTAACTGAGTTTAGACTCCTAAATTTTCTTTATGATTTCAATCATCTATAAATTACTTTTCCCATACAAAAAAAACCATCATATAAGAAATTTCCCAGATGGTACTTAAAATCTATTTAATAAACTTTTGTAGCTTATTAATCGCAATGATAACAAAACTTTGCATAATTAATTTATGACAGGTGAATAATCAATAAATTCTGAATTCGGGTTAATTATAATGATACCTGTCATATCACCTGTAGCCCTTCCAGAAGATCCAGAGGTAGCGATAATCATGCGATTAGTTAATTCATCATTTGCTTTAACATTTACCTTGTCTAAGTACGTATAAATCACATGATAATTATCTGATGTATTAACAACGATATAGTTACCATACCTTTCATCTTTGTCAATTTCGACCACAGTTCCATTAGCAATCGAATATACTTCCGTATTTTTAACTTGATTAAATACATCCGTTCTTAGCCAAAGGTTGGGATCATTGGCAACCCTGACAATACCATCCATAACTAAATTGGCATTATCTAAAAATTCTTGGTCTGCTTTAGTTATGTTAGGTGACGAAACAAGCTCACTTGTTAAATCTTTTAAAATTGTATTTTTCTTTCCATTTTGATTAAAAATAAAAGTCCACCAACTAAAGCAATCATTACACAACAAGCAATTACAATTTTGTTTTTCATTTAAATCTTCCTTTCTATAGACTTCTAAAACTCTAATCTATTCCCCTTGGTTAACATGTTATACATATTAGCCATTTAAGCCATTAATCAACTCATGCTAATCAACTGTGAATAAGTAAACGATAGCTACTTATTTATTACTATAACTTGGAAATAAAATCAAGTATAAATATTAATACAAAAAGGGCCTGCCAAAATGGTGACCCCTAACCTTATTCATCTATCTGTTTGACTAGTATTCTAAATGCCTTATGATCATCTGTTCCATAGTTATTTTCACGATATACTTCCGTAATGTCTTCATCTAATTTATAAATCTCATCAGGTTGCATACCATCAACATAAATCGTTGTA
>CALCFG010000050.1 GCA_937900565.1 uncultured Erysipelotrichaceae bacterium | reverse complement strand
TGTTTTACATTAAGCTTTGCGAATGAACAAGATACAGAAAGCATTGCTTTGGAACAACAACGTATTGATGAACTATTGCATTATTTAGGTTACCGGAATATTCAATTAAACTTTACAACGATGGGGTTTAATGCATCCATGGGGGAAGTGAATACAATAAAAGTAGATCAACCTGTAAGTGATTCCAATCCAAAGGATAGTAAACCATCCTTTAATGGTGGCATGGCTCGTAAAGGAAAACGTGTTTATACCGAAGATAATCTACAAGATATTAATTATGAAAAGAAAGATGTTGTTGTAGAATGTGATGTTTTTAAAATTGATAATCGGGTTTTAAAAAAAGGAACTACCTTACAAATATTATATTTAGTTGACGACTATAATGCCATTACTGGTAAACGTTTTGAAGGTTACTCTTGTACTAAAGAAGATATTGATGCCATTAAAGTGGGAATGCATTTAAAAGTTTATGGTGACTTTGTAATGGATACTTATGAAAAAGAAATGACATTAAAAATTAACAAGATTGAAATATTAGAAGTAAGTAAGATGAAGGATAATGCCTTGGATAAACGGGTTGAATTGCATGCGCATTCTACCATTTCTGAAATGGATGGGGTAATCGAAGCGGCGGATTTAGTTAAGTTTGCCTATGAAATGGGGCATAAAGGCATTGGTATTTGTGACCATGTGGCGTGCCAAGAGTTTCCAAAGATCCAACGTGCTGTTGCATCACTACGTAAAAAAGATCCTAAACGTGATTTTAAGGCAGCTTATGGAGTGGAAATGAATGCTGTGGAAGATCATTTTACTATTATTCGTAACTTAAATGAGGATGCAAATTTATCGGATCTAACATATTGTATATTTGACTTAGAAACAACAGGATTGTCCAATTACTTTGATTCCATTATCGAATTTGGTGCGGTTAAAGTAAAAAAAGGTGTCATCATTGATAGTAAGCAGACATTCATCAATCCTCAACGAGATATCCCACCATTTATTAGTAGTAAAACCAATATTCGCAATGAAGATGTTGCGAATGCACCAACAATCGATGAAATTATTGATGAATTATTGGAATTTATGGATGGTTGTGTCTTAGTTGCTCATAATGCAAGCTTTGACTATCCATTCTTAAATGCTACTTTATCACGATTAGGAAGAAATCCTTTGACGAATATTGTTATCGATACATTGGATTTGGCCCGTGCACTATTTCCGAGCCGCAAAACATACCGATTGGGTAATATTGCGCGTCAATACCGTATTAGCTATGATGAAGAAGTAGCACATAGAGCAGATTACGATGCGCAAGTCTTGTCGGATGTTTTTAGTGCGCTTTTATCCTCGGCTTATGATGTGGGTGTCACCACCTTGCATCAATTAAATGCAATCAATCAAGATAAAGCCTACTTGAAAAATCGCGCATATCATGTTGTATTATGGGCTAAAAATCAAGCGGGTATTAAAGATTTATATCAATTGGTAACACTAAGTGAAACTAAAACAATTGCTGTTTTTGGTAAAAATGCCAGTGAAGGGGATTCGGCGGCTGAACCTCGGATATTAATCAGTGATATTCAGGCACATCGTGAAAATTTGATTGTTTCTTCTGCTTGTCAAAACTCTAAATTATTTGAAGTGGCCTGTAATCGGGAAGATGCGTTATTGGAAGAAACAATGCAATTTTATGACGTAATTGAAATTCAACCATTAGAAAATTATCGTAATTTATTAGTTCGTAATGCTATACCTAGTAGTGAGCAATTAAAACAAGTGATTTGGCGAATAATTCATATGGCTAAAAAATTAAATATACCAATTATTGCCAGTGGCGATGTGCACTATTTAACACCTAAAGATAAAATTATTCGGGATATTTACATTAATACTTTGGGGATTGGTGGGGCACGGCATCCGTTATATATCTATGATGAAAATACCCGCAATGCGAACAGTAATCCAGATCAACATTATCGATTAACCAATGAAATGTTTTGCGTGGATAAATGATGATAAGTTAATCCGCTCGATGGTTATTGATACACCAAATCAATTATTGGATAGTATGGATGTGTGTCAACCAGTACCCGATGGATTATTCCCCCCAAAAATCGAAAATGTTGATAAGATATTCTCGGATATTTGTTATGATACTGCTCGTAAAACTTATGGGGATCCATTACCTGAAATTGTAGTCAAACGATTGGAAAAAGAATTAAATTCTATTATTTCTAATGGATATGCGGTTATCTATTATATTTCCCATTTATTAGTAAAAAAAAGTAATGATGATGGTTACCTTGTTGGATCAAGGGGGTCTGTAGGTTCTTCGTTTGCTGCCACGATGAGTGGTATTACTGAGGTTAATCCGTTACCACCGCATTATGTTTGTCCAAAGTGTCATTATCAACAATGGATATTGGATGATTCTGTGGCCAGTGGATTTGACTTACCTGATATGGAATGTCCACATTGTCATACAATGATTCATGGTAATGGACATAATATTCCATTTGAAACGTTCTTAGGTTTCTATGGGGATAAAGTACCAGATATTGATTTAAACTTTTCTGGTGAATATCAACCCAAAGCACATTTATTCTTACGTGAAGTATTAGGAGAAGACCATGTATTCCGTGCGGGAACTATTGGTACTGTTGCGGATAAAACTGCTTTTGGTTATGTGCAAGGCTATTGTGAAAATCGCAATATTACCAATATGAACAAAGCTTATAAAGAATATTTAGCTGCTAAGTGTGCCGGTGTTAAACGAACAACTGGTCAGCACCCAGGTGGAATTATTTGTATTCCAAGTGATATGGAAGTTGAAGATTTTACTCCTGTGCAATTTCCGGCGAATGATCCAAGCAGTGAATGGAAAACAACCCATTTCGACTTCCATGATATTCACGATAACGTCTTAAAGTTTGATATATTAGGTCACGTCGATCCTACTGCGATGCGTTTATTGCAAAATATTAGTGGCATTGATCCAAAATCAATTCCTATGAATGATCCTGATACAATATCATTATTTTCTTCTGCTCAAGCATTGAAAGCTGATCCACGTTATTATAATGAACCTACCGGTGCATTGGGCTTACCTGAATTTGGTACACGTTTTGTGCGTAAAATATTGGAAGAAACACGCCCTAATACTTTCTCGGACTTAATTATTATTTCTGGATTAAGCCACGGAACGGATGTTTGGGCGAATAATGCAGCTGATTTAATTCATGATAAAACGTGCTCTTTAAAAGATGTTATTGGTTGTCGTGATGATATTATGACTTATTTAATTCATAAACAATTACCCAATAAAGAAGCATTTACAATTATGGAAAGTGTTCGTAAGGGTAAAGGATTAAAACCGGAATGGATTGAATTAATGAAAGAACATGATGTACCGCAATGGTATATTGAATCTTGTTTAAAAATTAAATACATGTTCCCTAAAGCCCATGCCATTGCTTACGTTATTATGGCGATTCGGATTGCATGGTTTAAAGTTCATCATCCAACGTATTATTATATTTCTTTCTTTTCTTTACGTTGTGATGCTTATGAAATTGATACTATGAGCAGTAATATTGATACGATTAACAATCGATTGAATGCAATCCGCTTTAAACAAAGTAATCATGATAAAGATTTAACGGATAAAGAAATTGCGATTGCAGATACATTGGATGTAACGTTAGAAATGTATGCTCGTGGTTATCGCATTCAACCGATTAATCTATATCAATCATTAGCGAAAGACTTTACTGTAGATCCAAACAATCCAAAAGCGATTATCCCACCATTTGTTACCATTGATTCTTTGGGCGAAAGTGTGGCGGTATCTATTGTAAAAGCGAGAGAAAATGGGGAATTTTTAAGCATTGAAGATTTAAAGAATCGTACCCAATTGAAAAATTAAAAAAAATGCATGTTTTAGATGGTTTACAAGAAAGGAACCAAATGAGTTTATTTTAGTTATGATAAAAACAGTTATATTTGATATGGGTAAAGTGTTGTTGGATTATCAAAGTGAGATAATCATTAAAACCCAAACAAATGATCCTGCATTAATTGAAAAAATTAAATTGGGTTTATTTAGTTCGTATCAATGGGCATTATTGGATGCAGGTTTAATTTCTTTAGAAGATGCATTAACCCAAATATTAACCCGCTTTAGTGAGGACGAAAAG
>CALCFG010000049.1 GCA_937900565.1 uncultured Erysipelotrichaceae bacterium | reverse complement strand
CAATCTTCAAATGCGCCAAACATTTTTTCAGTTAATGAAATGTTTTTTTCTACATAATCCCAAGAAAATGAAAGCTTTGCACTGTTTTCATTAGCAACTTGTTTTAAATGACGAAATTGTTCTTTAAGTTCAACAATTTCAGAACGTTGTTTGGTTTGTTGTTCCAACATTTTATCCAAAGATGCTTCTAAATTACGGAAGGATATATCCCCTTCATCGCACAAATCATTGGCTTGTTCGATATTTTTCATAGCTTCTTTCGTACGAGAAACCATCAATGCATCATCAATACTTAGCATCAATTCATCTAAGTTACGCATGATATTTTGACATTGTTCATATTGTTGTTCAATATCAACTATATCTTTATTATCTTCTGGGTTGATGCGTGCAATGGCTTGCGCCTTGGACAACTTTAATCCTAGCGGTTTTGTTTTTAAATCATTGTAACGTACCAACACGGCATCATATGCTTTATGGGCACTTTTCTTTTTCATACTTTTAACTACTAATAAAACAATAACTAAAACAATCAAAATACCCAAAACAACAAATATCCAAATATTCGAAAATAAGGATTGTATCATTTTCATATTTACTTCATCCTTTCATCTTATACCATTTTACCATCAAAATCTAAATTTCTCTTAGATTCGTACAATATCATCACGTAAATTTTCAGTTGCTAATACTGTAAAATCACCAATTTTAATTTCATTGGATTTATCAAAGGACTTCTCATCATCCCAAATCCAAACTGCACCTAATTCATCCAAACCAAATACCGATTTAGCTTTTTCCAATATTTCAAGACCTTGTTGATAACTGGTTGTAAATAGAATAGTACTCAATCCATCCGCTATTCCACTATCTTCACAAATAATGCTGACTGAACGAAATTCTCTTGGGGGATAGAGGGTGGATGGGTCGATGATATGACCATACGTTAATCCATCTTCACCAATATAGTAGCGTTGATAATCGCCACTCGTCACAATATTTTCATCATTACCAATACTTAATGCGAAAAGTGAATTATTTGGATCACTTGGATTCGCAATACCAACTGTCCATGCTTCCCCATTGCCTTTATCATTAACCAAAGCACTATTGCCTCCGGCATTAATAATAAATCCTTTGTCCATATTTTCTTGGGCATAGGATTGCATTTTTTCAGTAGCAAATCCTTTCGCTATTCCACCCACATCTAAAGATACACACGGATCATCAATATATACTGTTGATGCACTATCATCAATAATAATATGCTCCCAACCTTGACAAGCATTGGCTAGTTCTAACTCTTGGTTGCTTGGTACTTTACCATATTCATTATTACTATTGTCGATTAATCCTTGTTCACGATAATTATGCCAAACTTTTAGCAACGCTCCACTGGTCACATCAAATTCTCCATCGCTTAAGTCATACAATTGTTTACTTAAATGCAGCATTTCAATTATGTATCGATCCACTTTAACCGGTTCTTTCCCAGCTTGATCATTAATCATTTTCAAATTATTAACACCTTGATAATCATTATATATATCAAAAAGATTGCTCATTTCTTGAAAAATTAAAGCCAAATTATCAAATGTAACTTGTGCTTGTTGTTGATCAATACCATAAGAAGTCATCATCAACACAGTATCAAAGGCGCCAGTATATGTAC
>CALCFG010000048.1 GCA_937900565.1 uncultured Erysipelotrichaceae bacterium | reverse complement strand
GGGTTGCCTAACTGCAACAGATTATAAGCAACCAAAACAAATTTTAGAATCAAAACGATTAGGAGCGTGCTTTGATGATGAAAAAGGAAAACATCAAGCCGGATCAGTTTGGGACACAGATGGTTTATTCCCAACGTTAGACACGATGCAAGGTGGGTATCGTCAACCATGTGTTTTGGTTCCTGAAGCCACTAAAAAAGGATACGCAGAAGCGTATATAGGTGATGGGGTATACGTAAATAGACCACATCAAAAACGTGGTTGTGTTCAAAAAGGGATGATTCAAACCCTAAAAACAAGTTGTAGCGATATGGGTGTTGTCGTTGAAGATAAAGGAAGTATTTATCTTAGAAACTTTGGTAGCAAAGGTAAACTTCAGGACACTAATGATACATGTGCAACTCTTAAAGCAGCAATGGGTAGTGGCGGTGGTAATGTACCGATTATTGATACACAATTAAGTATTCGTAAGCTTACACCAAGAGAATCTTGGCGCTTGATGGGATTTACTGATACAGATTTTGATAAAGTACAAGGAATATCTGATACTCAATTATATAAGCAGGCAGGAAATAGCATCGTTGTCGATGTGCTTTATTACTTATTTAAGAACTTATTTGAACAATATGGGGAATAATTATGAAAAACAAAGAAAATTTGCTAAAGAAACTACTAATATTTATTGAAGGAGAAAGAACATCATGACTAGACCGTTAACAATGTTAGAAGTGATTATTGTGTTCATGCTTCTTGAAATAATCAAGGAAAGTGCAAAGTGGATATCGTATCAAGTAGCTAATAGAAACCGTAGGGTAATATCGGTAAGTGGCGAACAATTGAAAAGATTTTTGGATGAATTGGAGCAAGAAGATGACAGATAAAAAACATATGCATAAGCCGATTGACTTTGACAATATTACTGAGCAAATCGTGAACAAGTACGGTATAGAAGTACAAACGTATATTTGGATGGAAGAATGTGCTGAACTGGCTCAAGCGTTTTCTAAGATGATTCGCAAAGGTGATTATAAATCTAAAGAGAATCTAATCGAAGAAATCGCAGACGTGTGTATTTGTATGAATCAAGCAATGTATGCTTACGGTATTACGGACGCTGATTTGTGGGAAATGATGTGTAATAAAAACAAAAGAAACTATGAAAGGTTGTTAAAAGATGAAACTAAGTGAATTTATAGAAAAATACGGAGACTGTGAAGTAACGGATGAATTAATGGAAATGTTAAAGCCTAAAGGGGATTGGATACCTAAAAAAGGAGAATAATATTATTTAATAACAACAGGATTAGAAATTTGTCATGACACCTACAGTAACTCTGGATATGATAATAACCGTTTAAGTAAACGCGATTGTTATCAAACCAAAGAAGAAGCACAATTTGCATTGGACATGTACAACTTCTGCAAGGAAAGAAGCTTTGAACCAGATTGGGAAGATTGCGACCAAGATAAATTCGGATTGTATTTAAACAATGCCCCAAGACAGAAAGGTTATTGGAAATATTTAGATGTTAACACATTTTTACCGTTTTATTACCCAAGCAAAGAAACAGTACAAGAAGTTATCAACAAGTACAGCTTTGACGAGCTAGAAAAATACTATGGTAGAGTGTAGATGTTAAATGCAGAGAAATTTAGAGATGAGATTTTTGACAATGATAATAATTTAATATGCGATAAATTGCGTGATGTGTTTTTTCGAGAAACAAAAGAAAATCAATTTAAATCTTTGGAAAAAGTGGTTAGATGGTTGCTAAGCGAATACAAAGAACCACCAATCTTAGACGAAGTGGAGCGTGAGTATTTGAGTGCGGTTTGTAAGCCGTATAAAGTTGTTTCAATTTCGAAAAAAATTAGTTTTGATGCATCTGTTGAATGGATTGCAATTTCAGTTGAATCTTCGAGTAATAATGGTATTGAAAGCGTATATTTGCCTTGCTTTAAAAGTGGAACTATGTATAAAGGCATGAAAGTTAAAAGGGCATACACACCGCAAGAACTATGGATAAAGTGTAGGAATAATCCTAATGGAGAAATTAAGCATGAAAACTGCTAGAGAAATGTTTGAAGAGTTAGGATGGTTTGAAGATTAATAATTACAGATTAGCTGAATATGAATACTTGAATCCAAAACGAATTGTTAAATTAGGAGGATGTACGGATGATTAAAGAAGTGAAGATTTTTGATAAAGGAAAGATATTACGGATTAGAGACTATGGGCAGTTTGTTAGATTCGTTGCAAATGGGAGCGAAATCGAAGCAAATAAGAAAGCTTTGATTGATTGGATGTTGGAAGATAATTTGACGTTTAACGAAATTGTTAAGCGTAGAAATCAAAGGCAGAGCAATCTAGGTAAGGAAGAGGGCAAAACAAAATGCAAGAAAAAAGCATAGAAGCTAATTACTTGAACGTGCTTAACGGCTTGGGTGAAAGCGAGCAAAACATAATTGTTGAATATATATCCAAGCTAAAACATGAAGTATTTTCTTTAAAAACCCAAAACGAGCATTTAAGAAAAAAGATATATAAGTTGTCTAGATATTATTAATTGCGTGAATTTAAGCCGTAGAGCGTCATAAAAGCGCGATTTGGTTGCGAGTGGTGTATTTACTAAGGCAGACATAAACAACGCTAGAAACGCAAATAAAAGGCATATAAGGATATATTGATGGATAATGTTGAGATATTAAACTACATAAAAAGCGAGTTAAAGAATTATAAATATTTAAAGCACTTACAAGTTAGATTGCATGAAAGGGTAACAGAGTTGAAGCATGCACGTGATGGATTGCCAAGTCCTAATTATGATGGCGTTAGGATTGAAAATCATTACAGTGAAGTCAATCCAATAACAGTGATTGATGAACAGATTGCTAATACTGAATCAATGCTTGGTTCTGTATCTAATCGAATTGAAGTTATTGACAATTTAATTAATGGCATGGATAAAGACACGGCTAATGTTATTGAACGGCTTTACATCTACAAACTATCAACAATTGATGGGTTAGCGTTAGAGTGTGGAATGAGCGAGCAGAATCTTAAGACCAAAATAAATAATGAACTGCTATATGTATACACATACTATATGCATGGCTTAACTTCAAGTTAGCTATAAATGGTGTACTATGGTATCAAGCCATATGGCTTATTAATGATGTACCACTACAATTGTGTGATTCATTTATAGAATCTCCAAGAAGGAAAGCTGTCAGCAATGATGGCTTTTTCTTTATTCAAAATGCAATTTATATTCAATACCCCCCCACCTATTGTCGATTTTAGGTAGTAGGGGATAACGGAGTAAAGGAGTGTGTACTTTTAAAAGATTGCATTTTTTTGTTTTGGGGCAGAAAGTGGGAGGAAACAATGGCAACAGATAGCAAAATGCAGATTGAGTATATTAAACTCGAGCAAATTAAACCGTACGAACGAAATCCAAGAAAGAATGACGAGGCAGTTAAATACGTCAAACAATCAATCAAGGAATTTGGCTTTAAAGTTCCAATTGTCTTGGATAAAGATAACGTGATTGTTGCAGGACACACACGTTACAAGGCGAGCAAAGAATTAGGATTGAAAGAAGTACCATGTATTCATGCAGACGATTTAAACGTAGAACAAATCAAAGCGTTTAGGCTTGCGGATAACAAGGTAAGTGAATTTGCGGAATGGGATGATAGTTTATTGAATTTAGAACTGGATTCATTAGAAATGGATATGACTGACTTTGGGTTTCTTGATTCAGTATTTGAAGAACCACAAGAAATAATTGAAGATGAAGTAAGTGAAGATGTTGAGCCACTTTGTAAATTAGGTGATGTATGGCAATTAGGGAATCATCGCTTAATGTGTGGAGACGCCACAAATGAAAATGATGTTGAAAAATTGACGGGGGGGGTACGAATTGATTTAGTATTTACAGACCCGCCTTATGGCATGAATGCAGTTTCAAAAAGTGGAGTTTTATCTCAAAAATATAAAACAGACATATTAAATGACGATAATAACGAGGTAGCTATTAAAGCGTTTAAACTGTTAAAAGAAAAATTTGATAATGCTTATCATGTGTGGTGGGGGGCAAATTACTATACGGAGTGCTTACCTTCAAGTGAATGTTGGGTAGTATGGGATAAGAACAATGGTGCAAGCGACCAAACGGATTGTGAATTAGCATGGTCAAATTTTAGGAGTGTAGTTCGTCAATTTACAATGACTAGCGAAAAAGTAAATAGAGTCCACCCTACTCAAAAACCATGTAATTTGTTTGCACAAATATTAGAAAAATTTGATAAGAAGAATGAGTTTAAAACGGTTTTAGATTTATTTGGTGGTAGTGGTTCTACCTTAATAGCTTGTGAACAACTAAATCGTAAGTGCTATATGATGGAGCTTGACCCCCATTATTGTGATGTAATTATTAATCGTTGGGAAACTTTAACAGGAGATAAAGCTACATTGTTAGAAAGTAAATAGGAGGTTTTATGGAAGAAAAAAATAAAGGTGGACGACCGAAAAAAGAAATTGACTGGAAGTTGGTTGAAAACCTTGCTTCCATTATGTGTACTCAAAAAGAAATAGCTAGCGTTTTGAATG
>CALCFG010000047.1 GCA_937900565.1 uncultured Erysipelotrichaceae bacterium | reverse complement strand
CTGTGGTTGGTTTATCTCCAACTGAATTCATGCCATGCCCGGCACACCTAAAAAACACAGCCGATTAAAAACTAGTCGGCTGTGTTTATTGTTGCAATATTACTTGCCAAATAACGTCCGTAGGAATTAATGAATGTTATTTGATAAGCAGTATGATAAACTTTTGAATTTCCATCCTCAGTTGTTACAACATAATCAAATTCTATATTACCTAAGAATCCATCATTACCTAGGTTAATGACGTTAGATACACTTAAGTCGTTAAATTCAATGGATGTATGATCAGTAAACCATATATTTTCAAAGGTCCTTACTTGATCATAGAATTCACTGTAAGGATATAATAGGGAAGTTAATTGCCATAAAGAAGCGTCTGCGGTAATGTACTTACAATACATTTGTGCTGTATCAATTAATAATTGCTGATAAGTGAGATATGTTTCACTTTCTGGTTTTTCGCCAACGTAAATGACGGGGTTAATTGCATCTTGTACGGCAAGGTAATCACTATTGGATAATCCAAATAAAGGATGATTGGAGATAACTTCTTTCACTGTATAATTTGGATAAAGCGTTAAGTTACTTGTATTATCCAAATTATCAAATGCGGAATAGAATATTTCTTCATTATTTTTAGTAGAAGAAGAAGTAACTGTAACGCCATTTAATGTTAAGGTAACGTCTTCATTGGAGGTAATAATCGTATAAGTATTACTTGCCATTTGTGGCAATGCTAACCATTGGTCATTAACTTTATGAGTATAAATTGTTTGCAATGTTTCAGTTGAACTTTTACGAATATTAAAGCAATGCAAATCTTCGTTATTAATCGAACACGCAAAGTCTTCCGATAAATACAAATCGTTAACAGATTCGTATTCATACTTGTCATTTAAATAAGAATTTAATTCTTCTTTCGTATTGAATAGAGTAGTAATTTGACTTGCTTCATCATATATTGAATCATAGTCTTTGTCTATTAAGCGTGTAATGTAGCGATTGGCGGCTGATATAGGTTGGGCAGCATCGTAATTTTCTAACCAATGGTATTCTAAGAATAAACCGATTGAACAGATAAATATCATTATTAACGCTAACAGTAACATTTTTAAATAAAAATGTGGAGCAACTTTCGCAAGTTGTTTGTGACGCAGTGAATTTTTTTTCATGCTTATTTCACTAACCATGCCGTTGGAATAGCACGGTCTCCTTTCATTGATACAGGAGAATTAATGATTTCACCCTGATAAACCATAACGGTTGAACTACCACCGTCCAAATTAGCCGCATCACATGCGCCATATTCTAAAAATATTTGAATCACATCGGAATAGGATGCACCTAATGAATTGGTTTGACGTCCATCTATCGTTAATAATAAAACAGTACCATCCCAAGTTTGCCCAATGGCTGTACGTGGATTTAATCCACCACCACTTCCTGAAACATCTTTAGCTTCACCATTAACAATTAAACTTGGACCAAACGATACGGCTTCTTTAATTCCCCATTCAATGGCTTGTTCACCAGTCATTTTACCCACAAATAGCTTATGATTCGCATTAAATCCAATTAAGTCATTGTAATACATCGGGTCACCATAGACGATTTGTCCATCACGAATAACCAATCCCATTGGTTGGGTTCCGTTAGATGACCAGTTTGGATCCATAAATCCACCGGCATTAATACCACCAATTGCACCAGCGTGAGATACATATTCTTCCAAAAATATTCCTCGTGTCATTGTTGGGTCAATATCTCCAATATATGCAAGCTCAATCCGACTAGGATCGCGTACAATCATTAATTTACCAGTATAAGTAGAACCATGGATCTCTACAATTTCGATATTATCTTTTTCATCTTCTGGAATAATGTATTCATTATTCGAGTTAACTGTTACTGAATCATCTTCACGTATGGAGTTCTTTTCTTCAATGGCTTTTAATTCTTCTTTGCTAAAAAAGACATTTAATAAATATTTTCCACGTCGAGTTTCATTTAATGTTTGAATGAGCAAGTTGGAAAATACTTGTGATGGACCTTTTAATGCCATATCCACAGCAACCAATCCACTAAATCCTACTGTCACACCTATGACAGTACAAATAAGTATCATTTCTTTTGTTTTACGTTTTAAATGTGGATTTATTCTCTTTCTTTTATTCATGCGCTATATTTTATCATGAGTGATGTATCATAATAATACTGAGTTAGTAGTTTCGCGTGTGAATTTTCCCAAATTATGCGAAAAAGAAGCATTATGCATGCAATTAAAGGATGAATTAGTATAATTGAGGCATCAAAGGAAAAGTAGTAAGGAGAATTAAAATGATTTTACATATTGAAAACAAACAACAATTTGACAGTGAAGTAAGTAATGGAATTACGTTGGTGGATTTCTTTGCGACATGGTGTGGTCCATGCAAAATGTTATCTCCAGTGTTGGAAGGTTTAGCCCCATCATTTGAAGGAAAAGTTAAATTTATTAAAGTGGATGTGGATAAAGTAGGAGCTGTAGCGCAACAATTTGGAATTATGTCTATTCCAACGCTAGTATTAATTAAAGATGGTAAACCGGTTGCGACTACGATGGGATATATGGGAGCAGATGATTTAACACAATTCATCAATTCTAATATCTAGTTACCTTAAGGAGTGTTTAGGCATTCCTTTTTTTTAATAATTAATTAGTTCTATTTAGAAACAATTTGTTAAGTAATGTGAATTTGTTTAAATCGGTTGAAGATTAATAATTCGTTGTAAAATGGTAGTATGAGTTTGATTGAATTTAAAGATGTAAAAATGACATACCATGTGGGTGAAGTAGACATCCATGCATTAAATGGTGTGAGTTTCAATATTGAACAAGGACAAGTGACCATTATTTGTGGAAGCTCTGGCGCTGGTAAATCCACTATTTTAAATATATTGGGTGGAATGGATAAACCAACTGAAGGCATTGTTCGCGTTGATAATGAAACGGTGAGTGCTTTTGATGATAAAAAATTAACCCTTTATCGACGCAATAAAATAGGTTTTGTCTTTCAATTTTATAATTTAGTTCCGAATTTAACAGCATTAGAGAATGTTCAACTTGCAACACAAATCTGTAAAAATCCACTCGATCCAAAGGAAATGTTACTTGCTGTAGGATTACAAAATCGTCTCAATAACTTTCCGAGTCAATTATCTGGAGGGGAACAACAACGGGTAGCCATTGCCAGAGCACTGGCAAAAAATCCGCAAGTACTTTTATGCGATGAACCAACTGGGGCATTGGATTATAATACTGGAAAACAAATCTTAAAATTATTGCAAGATGCAGCACGTAACTATGGTATGGCGGTAGTCATTGTTACCCATAACTTAGCCATATGCCCAATGGGTGACCAAGTAATAAGGGTAAAAAGCGGTAAGATTGAAAATATAACTGTAAATGAAATGCCTCAAGATATTGCAACAATAGAATGGTAATGGTGTTATGAAATATATTTGGAAAGATACGTTCAAATCCATTCGCCAATCATTATCAAAGTTTATCACTTTAACATGTATAGTTATGTTAGGTGTTTCGTTCTTTGTTGGATTGCAAGCGGCACCACCATCCATGGCAAACTCCATTGAATTCATGGATGATGCAGCAAACTTACATGATTATCAAATCATTTCAACGTTAGGATTTGAACAAGAAGATATTGATGATTTATTAAGTAATGAATATATTAAGGCTGTCCAACCTTACTATTTTTTAGATTGTCTGACGAAACGAGGTAAGTCTGTCGATGTAATCCGCTTGGAAGGAAAAAGTGAGGGTAGCATTGATAAATATACCATTGTAGAAGGACGCGACATAGAAAATAAAAATGAAATCGTAATTTTATCTCCAGGAGATGCAAGTAAAGCTGCATTGGGTGATTTTAATAATTCCTATCCGGAAATTGGCGATGTTATTACAGTATATCTAGATAAAACTGATATTACTAAATCAATTCATCGTCAACAATATACTGTGGTGGGTTATTACACGGATAGTAAATATATCACGAAGATGTTAGATACCTCCACATTAGATGCACAAATGCTTTCTTATGTGGGCATTATTGATGCATCAAATTTTATTATGGATGCAATACCAAGTGTAATGATTACATTGAATGGTACGGATAGTTTGGATTCTTTTAGCCAAGATTATCAAGACTTCATGGATGAAACAAACTCGGTATTGGATGCAACATTTAATGATGCTGCAAGTAAACGTACAGATAAAATAATTGGCGAAGCCAATGATACTCTAAATGAAGCCAGAGAAGATTATCAAGAAGGTGTGGATACATTTAATCAAGAAATACAAGATGCAACCGATAAGATAGTATCTGGTCAAAATGAATTAAATAATGCATATATTGACCTAGTTGATGGTCAAAATGAATTTGAAACGAAAAAGCAAGATGGCATCAATGAATTGCGTGAAAATGAGCAAAAAATTATTGATGGTAAAGCAGAATTAGCAAAACAAGAAGCAGTTTTCCAAGAAGAAAAAGCATCCGCGTTAGCTAAGTTGCAAGATGCTAAAGCTACCTTAGATGCAAATAATAGTGAAATTCAAACACAAAAACAAAACTTAGCTGCGCAATTAAGCGAACGTCGTGAAATAAAGTTTAACAATCAGACTATTATTATTTACATTGATTTTTCATGGGATAGCTTCCCGACTTATGACAATGCAGTTTATCAAGCTTATGAGCTTGCTAAACAAGGTAATAGTGATGTGAACTCAATTGCGAGCATCATTACTAGCGAAGATTTTGTTAATGGTGTCATTAACGACTTTAAAGATAAGATCGTCATTGAAATTGATGGCAATGATAGTTCAGCAGATACATTTGAGGTGTTAGCTCAAGCAAGTGTTTTTGCAGAATTTGCAACACAGTATAAACAAGAAAATCCAGATGCAACAATCGAAACAATTAATGGCGCTTATAATAATTGGAAAGAAACAAACTCCGAAGATTATAAAACACGTTTAGTATATTATCTTGAAGAAAATCAGAAAACGTTGGAACAATTAATTCATGATGCATTACTAAATGATGATCTTAAGGCATTAATTGTTGAATTAGGTAAGTTACCAGC
>CALCFG010000046.1 GCA_937900565.1 uncultured Erysipelotrichaceae bacterium | reverse complement strand
GCTTAGTGAAACTATGCTAAACTTTTTAGCAATTACATAAGAAAAGGAGTTACTGTGAGTTTTTTATATAAACCTGCCTCGAAAGGTAAAAAAATTGTTGCAACCATATGTGGAGTAGTTCTTTCATTATTTTTAATTGGTGTGGGTATTGGTAGCTTTATTGCCTACGATATGTTAAAAGATGCACCAATATTGGATCTTAATGACTTTATTGGTCAAGAATCCTCTGTACTTTACGATGCCAATGGCAATGAAATCAGTGAATTGGGTGCCTACTTAAGAAAGAATGTTTCATATGATGAAATGAGTGAAAATCTGGTGGATGCTTTCTTATCCATTGAAGATTCGCGATTTTTCCGTCATCCGGGGTTTGATTTACCACGTTTCTTAAGTGCAGCATTGGCTAACTTATCCAGTGGAGATTTTAGCCAAGGTGGTTCAACATTTACCATGCAATTAATTAAAAACACTTACTTTACATTGGATGATATTTTGGGTGGTAAAGTAGCACCAAAATCCATCCCAAGAAAAGTTCAAGAAATTTGGTTAGCCTTAAATTTAGAACAGCATTTGGATAAACAAACCATTTTCCAATTATATGTCAACCGTATTAACTTTGGAGGGAATATCCGTGGTGTTGAAAAAGCAGCGCAATATTACTTTGGAAAAAGCTGTAATAATTTAACGATATCAGAAGCTGCGTATTTAGCTGGTATGATTAACTTGCCGAATGTCTACAATGCTTATACTAATTTAGAAGCTGCTACACAACGTCGTAATGAGACATTGGCCATGATGAAATATCATGGATACATTAGTGAACAAGAATATCAATTGGCATTATCAGTTAAATTGGAAGATTGTTTAGTAGGCGAAAACTATTCCAAACCAAACAGTGATGGTCGTTATCAATCTTATATTGACGCCGTTATTGATGAAGCCATCGTATTAACCGGTAAAGATCCAACCATTTACGCAATGGAAATTTATACAAACATGAACCCAACGGTTCAAAATGCATTGGAAGATATAATGGATGGTACTAATAAAGATGTATGGTGGCCAGACGATAAAATGCAATTTGCCTTTATTTCTATGGATAATCACACCGGTGAAATAGTCGGAATTGCTGGAGGAAGAAATTATAATGCAGGTGCACGTTTATTAAATCGAGCGACTGCCCAATTTAAAAATCCAGGTTCTGCAGTCAAACCGTTCTTATCTTACGCATTAGCCTTTGACCGGCTCGGCTGGTCTACCGCACATATTGTTACCGATAAACCTATTCCATTGGATCCAAATAATCCAAACTCTCACGTATTCTCTAACTTTGATAACCAATACCGTGGGGATGTTACATTGGAACAAGCAGTGGGTCAATCCTTAAACTTACCAGCTATTTCGACATTGCAAGAAGTTATTGATAAGATTGGTCAAGATGCTGTTATCAAATATTTACGTAATTTAGGATTTGAACATTTTGACGAAGACTATTTCAACATTCAATTTGCTATTGGTGGTTATGGATTTGATACAAGTGTCAAAGAAATGGCTGCAGCGCACGCGGCAATGATTAATTTAGGAGAATATAATAAGCCTCACACCATTAATAAAATCATTATCAATGGCGAAGAAATCAGTGGCGTTAGTGAACCTGTGCGTGTTGTGGATAAAGGTGCTGCTTATTTTGTAGATAACTTGATGCAATATGCAGTCGAAGGTCCTTATTATAACTACATGCAAATATTAAAACGTGATTACCCAGTTTATGCGAAAACTGGAACAACAGATTATGGGGATTCTGCAGTTAGCTTAGGAATTCCAAAAGGTGCTGCTAAAGATAAATGGATGATTTCTTCCACAAATCAGTACACCAATGCCATTTGGGTTGGATATGATAAAGCGACGGATGGTTATTATAAGCAATGGATATCCCAACACAATATTCCAGGTAATATTTCATCTATTATGTTAGATGTAGTTGAATCCATTAGTACACAACCAATTGAAACTATTGAAAAACCGGTCGAAGAAATTGAAACAATTCAATTTGTCAAAGGTTCATGGCCATATGCCTACCCAGAAGATTGGATGGATCAAAGTTGGATTGTTGAAGGTGAAGTATTAAAGAAATTTAATACTGAGTTAAGTTCCATTTATGACTCCATTAATTCTAGTATTGGTGATTTAACCAGCATGAGCGCAAGCTTTAATGCTGATGGTTCCATGACAGTACATTGGGGAGTAAGTGGATTATGTTCAGGTGGTTATGCCGACTATTCTTATGATGGTATTTCTGCGGGTGGCGCTTGTGCACTGGATACAAGTACTATCTTAGGTGGATATAGTTTCTATGGTACGATTTATCTTAATGACGGTTACGTTATGGACATTTCTTCCACTAGTGGATCCACAATTGTTTGGCCATCATTTACAAGTGGTGGAACAGTGAAAGTCTGCGGTGGATGGAGCAATTCAGATGCTTATGTATGCTCGGTTGTTGGCACGATAGAACAACCAACGGCATGTACATGGGTAGATGAATGGGGAAACGTCTTACCTTGTTAATGCCAATTAAACAAAAAAACCTGATCAATGATCAGGTTTTTTTAATAACTAAACTATTTAATGTAACCAATCACTTTATCTAAAGTTGGTACGACGGCTACACATAAAGCGTTTATCTGCGCACTATGATTTACTAAATCGGGAACACAAATACAGTCAATATGTGCATTATGCGCTGCTTTAATGCCATTTTCACTATCTTCCAATACCAAAGCTTCTTTAGGCTGCAGTTTCAATTTTTCAAGCGCAAGATTATAAATCTCAGGACTAGGCTTCGAATGAATCACCTGTTCACCAGAAACGAGTAAATCAAAAGTTTTCCACAATGAAGAAGCTTTAAGGTTGGATTCAATTACACTTAATTTGCTCGATGATACCAACGCAGTTTTAATATTTTGCCGTTGGCAATAAGCTAACAATTGAAAAAAACCCTTCTTAATCGGTAAACCATGTTCAATAATGTAATTTTGCCGGAATGCTGCGCCATAAGTAAATAATTCATCATAATCCATCGTTCCAGCATAATACATATCAATAACCGCTTTGCCATCCAAACGATTTAATCCAAGTAATTGTTTAAATAAATCAAATTCATAATGAAGATGTTTCCTTTGACAAAAGGAAACATACGCTTGGTACATAATAAATTCGGTATCAAAGACTAGACCGTCCATGTCAAATAAAACTGCCTTAGTTTGCATAAGTCTATTTTAATAATTATTTAACAACTTGTCTATTTCTTCTTTATAAATTGGTTGGCCATCGACATAAGGCGTTTCCAAGATTTTAATACAATGCATTAACCGTGGATGATGCACAACATTATATAATGCATCAAATCCAATAAAACCATTGCCTATATTTTCATGGCGATCCTTATGAGAACCTTTTGGATTTTTAGAATCATTAACATGAACAACTTTGACACGCTCTAAGCCAATAGTAGTGTCCAATTCATCCAATACGGTATCAAAAATATTTAAATCGTATCCAGCATCGTGAATATGACAGGTATCCAAACATACGCCTAAGCGTTGATTAAACTTTACCCCGTCGATGATTTGTTTTAATGTTTGAAAATCCACACCAATTTCACTGCCTTTTCCAGCCATAGTTTCCAAACAAATCATGCAACCTTCTTCACTTTGCAACACTTCATTTAATCCATTAATAATGTATTGAACGCCAATTTCTTTAGTAGCAGTCGTAAAGCTACCCGGATGCAATACTAAATATCTTGCACCAATGGCATCCACTCGTTTAATTTCTTCTTTTAAGAAAGATTTGGCAAGATCATAAGTACTTGGGTTAACACTATTACCTAGATTAATAATATATGGTGCATGAACTATTAATGCTTCCAATGGAATTTTTGCTTGCTTTAATAAGTTATGTGCCTGCTCAATGTGCAATTCTTCCACTGGTTTACGTTTGGTATTTTGCGGTGGACCTGTATATATCATCAATGCGTTGGCATTATAACTTAATGCTTCCAAAACACTACCTTCAATGTATTTATTGGCTTTCATTGAACAATGAGCGCCTAAATAAATCATAACTAGTATCCTTTCCTTTCACGTGTTTCTTGTTTATAACGTTCTTTACGTTGTTCTTTAATTTTCTCTTGAATATAAGCACGTTTCTTTGTTTTCTTAATTTTTTCAACCATAGCTGCACGTTTCTTTTTATAGCCAGGTTTTACTTTCGTTCCTTTTTTACCTAAAGTTTTTGCAATTTCTACATTTAACGCATCATCTTTTTGTTTTGGTTTAACACGTTTACGTAATGGTTTAAATGTTCCATTACGATATTGTCCTTCAATAAAATGAATTCCACGACTTTGCAACTGACGCACACTCTTAATATCATGCTCATTATATAATGTGATGCAAACACCAGTTTTACCCGCACGACCAGTACGACCAGCACGGTGAATAAAATAATCCAATTCACTCGGGAATCCTAAAGAAATAACATGGGAAATTTCTGGAATGTCAATTCCTCTGGCAGCAATATCAGAAGCAACAATATACATTGCACTTTTACTATTTAATTGTTTTAGCGCATTATTTCTTTCCCTTGCTTCCAATCCTCCATGCAATTCAACGACCTTTTGTCCTTTATTACGTAACATTGCCGCAGTTAATCCTGCTTGTTTACGTGTGTTCGCAAAAATTAAACAAACATAAGGGTG
>CALCFG010000045.1 GCA_937900565.1 uncultured Erysipelotrichaceae bacterium | reverse complement strand
AAGATTAATGGATGGGTAATTATTAGTAATGATTAATTGGTTATTATCAAAATCAATATCCACATATTGATAAACTTGCTTTAAATCATACAACTCAGGTTGCGGTGTTCCATTTGCAAAAACTATCCCATTACCACAGAATGAACCATCATTAAGTGGTGTATTCCAATCACTGCCGTTACCATAGACTTGAATACCATCAATGGTTGTCAAAATGCTTTGATCTTTAAAATCCCAAACGAAGCCACCCGCACACTCACTTTCAATAATGGAATCGTGGTATTCTTTAAAATTACCTAAGGCATTACCCATGGCATGGGCATATTCTTGTTGAAGGTAAGGAATCTTGTATTCTTTTGCACTACCCATCATTTGATCAATGGAATAATACTGACTACTGGCAATATCGACCATACTTTCTTCACGGGTACTACCATAGCGATTATCCCGTTCATACATTCGCAAGCGACTATCATCCAATTGCAATGCCAATTGACTTAAAACATAAAATCCATAATTGTCATCAAGTGGATAAGTTGAATAAGTGGATTCATTTCCATAGGAATAAATAATCACGCTTGCGTGGTTGCAATCTCGCTTCACCATGCTTTCAAAGCGATCTTTCATCTCTGCAATAAAGATAGGATTATTTCCTGGAATAGATAATTCCACTTCCCCACCATGACTTTCGATGTTAGCTTCATCAATAAGCAATAAGCCTAATTCGTCTGCTATATCATACGTTAAATTATTATTTGGATAATGCGACATACGTATGGCATTAATATTACTTGCTTTAATTAACGATAATTCATCAATAATCGTTTGATTGGATAATACTTTACCCGTAAAAGGATCCATTTCATGACGATTAATTCCCTTTAACTCTGTTTGAATACCATTTATGTAGATGTAACAATCATCCCATGTGAGTTCTCTGAATCCGACCCTAAGACCTGCAATACAATGGTCATTTAAATTAACAACCAATGAATATAGATTCGGATCATCCACTTGCCATAAATCAACTGATAAATCATCGAGTGTAATACTTTGCGTATTATTACCTTTCTTTAAATTAACAGTAATTGTTTCTTTTATAACTTCATTGCCTTTACTATCTTGTAAAGTTAAAGTTAATGGTAATAATACTTCTTGGTCACTATTAATCGTTAAATCGACTCCTAAACATATTTCATCATCAAAACTTGGGTGAGTGACAATATCATAAATATATTGTTTGTCACTGTATTCAATGCTTATATCACGAAATACACCCGATAAACGAATCATATCTTGGTTTTCAAGATACGACCCATCACAATAGCGGTACACTTCCAATGCAATACTATTTTCTCCTTCAAGTAAATAAGAAGAAATATCATAATAAGAATCAGTATAACTGTCTTCACTATACCCAATGCATTTTCCATTGATATAAACATAGTAGGCACTGGATATTCCTTGAATATGCAATAATGCTGTTTTGTTTAAATGCGATTGATCTACAGTAAAATAATGTTTTAAATGTGAAACACTATTAAAAGAAGTTGGCGCAACTACATTACCGTCCCATCCATATTGAATCGCTTCCGTATTTAACCAAGGATAAGTATTATTTATATAAATTGGCGATTCATATTTAAAACTACCGTCGTCATTGGTTAATGTTTGTAGGGTAAATGGTAAATCAACAGTATCAAATGTCGAGATATCCCAATCCTCATAATAATCATCACTGTTTGAGCTAATGAATGTTCTTAATCTTTCTTTAGGTGAAGATGCATAATGTAAGTACCACACTCCATTTAATGATTGATAGCTTCTTTGACTAGTATGATCATTATCATCTAATGCACTAGCTAACGCAGAAAAAGCGTTAATTTCATTATCATAATAATAGAAATTAGCGCGATGTGGCATTTCATTAATGGAATAGATTTCGTGTTGATCAAACCATGCTTCCCCAGCATAATCCATTGTTGTGCTGTATTGGCTACGGTATTCTTCGAGTAATATTCCATTGTTTGTTTCTTTGTTTACCGGCGTATAAGTAGGTTGACTATTGGAACAACCGGAAAGTACTGCCATTAAAGCAATGGTTAACTTTTTAATTCTCATTGGCTTCCTTTGGACGATAAAACCGACGATTATCCAAAGCAAAACAACGTTCACTAAAATTACCTGGCTCACACTTATCCAATAATTGATCCAACATATTCATCTTCGCATCAATATTATCAATGTAATATAACATTTCTGCCTCTTTTAAAGCAGGTCTAATCGGTGAACCATATTCCAATAAGCCATGATGGCTTAATATCATATGACGTAATAATAACGTCTGTTCTTTATCTTCCACATTTAATTCGTGGGCAATTTCCATTAAATGACCATGCATGATGGAAATATGTCCCACTAAATTTCCTTCAATTGTATAAGCTGTTGCAACATAACTATCCAGCTCATAGCATTTACCAATATCATGCAATAAAATACCAGATATTAATAAATCACGATTTAATGACGGATATAAGTCGCATAACACATTACCCAATTTAATCATTCCCATCACATGAGTTGCTAAACCCGCATAAAAGTTATGATGGTTTTTACTCGCAGCAGGCATTTCAAAAAAACGTTGCCCAACTTTAGCAAATACTTTTAGTACCAATTGTTGATAAATTGGATCTTGGATGGAATAACAAGCAGTGCGAATAACATCCTTTAATTGTTCTGTTGGTACACTACTTTTCATAACAAATTGGCTTTTATCAATCGCTTGATCGGCAAGGGTTGCTGAATTTATACGCATTTGCAATGCACCATTGTAAACACTAATGTCATAATTCACTTCAATAATGTTACCTTTGATTACATTGATAATATCTTCTTCACTTGCGTTCCAAAACTTACCTTCAATAAGTCCAGAATCATCCCCTAATGTGACTGATAAATATTTACTTCCTTTATTGGTAACCCCTTGGGTTACATTATTGACTAAATAAGTGCCAACACCTTTACTTCCATCCACTAAATCTTTAACTTTAATCATAATCCTCCCAATCCAATGCATCGATTGCTGCGTATACATCAGAATAATTAAAACCTTGTTGTAAACAATAATTAAATACTTTATTTCTTAAGGATGAACCTTCGTACTTCTTTTGATAAATCTTACGCCCTTTTTCAGCTGTTTTTATGCAAGAATCACTTTCTTTCAACATATCCTGGCTAAAGTCAATAGTTGCCAACACTTGCTCAACAACATCTTTATTAAATCCAGCTTGGTAAAGTTTATTTTGTAATTTATGTTGACGCATTTTTAAAGAAAGATTATCAGAGAAAGTTAATAAAGTGACTTTAGAAAACATCATTGCTTTACTGAATTGCTCATCAATATCATCGGTTACAAAGTGATGGATTAAATCCATATTGACACCACGTTGTTTTAAATTACGCTTAATTTTTTCATTACCAACAAATTGAGCTTGCATCGAGTATAAATAATTAATGACAAACTTTTCATCATTTAAATAACCTTGGTTTTCTAACCGATTAATAATGATATTAATTTGCTCAATATCCAGCTCTGTCTTTTGTGTTAAAAAATCATATGTTTCTTTTATTGTACGGTCTTTGCGTGTAATAAAGCGCAATACTTGTTTATAAGCTTTGGCGTTTTCTTCACTATGCATCAAATCATCCAATTCATCTTCGGCATATAACACACCTTTACGTAATCCCTTATTCATGTAATCTTCTAAGGTTACTAATATTTGTCGTTGATGATTCATATTATTTTCAAATGTGATTTCCATACATTCACCTTTTGGCTGCACATCCGATAAAATATAGCATTCTAAATAATGATCACATACGCTTTCATATACCTTAATAATATTATGATAAAATACTTCATCATCATAAGGATTCACTACTTCAAGACATTGTCGATGCATTTTAGCTTTTTTCGTTTCATCTAATGCTTCGTATTTTTTAATGGCACTTACAAAGCTGGAGGCATCTTCAAAGAAATAACCTGTTTCATTATCGTAAAGTAAATCATTGAGTACATCATCTTTACGTGCCAAAATAGGGGTAGATGCAGCTAACGCTTCAATGAACGTCACTCCTTGTGTTTCAGTTAAACTTGCTGAAACGAAAAGATCAGCCAAATGATAATAAGTAGGTAAAATCTCCCTTGGTTGTGGTCCACAGTAGGTTACATGTTCACCAATAGCTAATCGCTTAATTTGTGCTTGGATTTCCCCTACTCCTGGACCTTTCCCAACAATTAACAAATGATAGTTTGGATAACTATTAACTAATTGTTCAAAACAATCCAAAACAACATCCAAAGATTTCTCTTGAGCAATACGTCCAACAAATAAAATAATCTTTTTATTTTCCAAATGGTATTGATGACGTAATGTTTCAATGCTTTCATCACTGACATTTTCTTTAGCAAATCGTTTAAGATCTAATCCTGTAGGAATAATATGAATGGGTGCCTTCACTCCATAATTTAATAACATTGTTTTAGTTTTACTACTTGGTGAAATCACAGCCATGCTACTTTTTAAAAATGATTTACTAGCTACTTTAACGATTTTTTTGCCCATTTGTTCAATGGATTTAATATCCAATGGATTTACATAATGAGTATAATCTTCGTATGTCGTATGATAGGTTGATACAAGGGGTATGTTTAAATATTTAGCGCATGTATGCCCTAAAATACCCACGGAAAACTCAGTATGGCAATGAATCAAATCCAATCCCCATTCACTAATGCGTTGCATTAATTGTGGATGAATGGGGGATGTTAATGTATAACCATACAATGCTTTTAATTCTATGCCATCCAAACGTATTATATTTGGATCTTCTTCATAATCCATGTTATTTGGTCGTGTGGTAATAACATATACAGTATGACCATGTTTTTTTAGTTGATTTGCCAGTGTGGCTACCGAAGAGGCTACTCCATTAATTTCTGGCACATATGTATCTGAAAACAATCCAATTTTCATAACTACTCCTACTCTTAATCACGGGCATGATAAAAATTCTTAAACAATAGAAACGTTAATGCCCCAATTACCATTAATAAATAATAAGTGTAAAACCGCCACAATGCCATCATTGCACTGGCTTGAACTGCCCCATAAATGGTCGAAAACATCAATACAAAGATTGCTTCCGTACCACCGCTTGCTCCAGGAATTGGTATAAATGCATTAACCATGGAAACATATGCCGTTAAACAAATACAATCCAATAACATCATGGCATTGGAAGTTGGCTCTAATGGCCGAATATTCATAGATAACACCACTAAAAATGGAATGGCATAATAAACCAACAATCGTGCAACTTGCAACCCTGCGCATTGCAACAACACTTTCTTATTATGAGTAAACGAATCGGCACATTGCTTAAAATTCATGAGTTGATAATTTAAATTCCGCATTGTATCATTCTTATTCTTAATAATACGAATTTTAACCAATAAATTAACTGTACCATTAGTTATGCAGTGGTATAAGCGCTCATGCTTAACACCAACCAATAACACTACCACGATAAACGAATTAACAATAAACCCTAAAATCACCAATAAGAACAAATTGGAAAAATGACTTCTAAAATAAGAAAATCTTAACAGTAATAGCGTTGCTACTGTTACCACCATACTTACTTGATATACCACAAAGTCTGCCCATAATACGCCAGCAGCATTACTGCTAGGTACACGTTGCTTTTTAAAAACAAACAATTGTCCAACTTGACCACCTGATGCACTAGGAGTAACCCCATGCCAGAATGTTGCAATCACAGCATTTAATAGTCCATCCCACCAAGTATATTTACATCCACTCGCATTTACCAATATTTTTAAATTAATGCCGATAAGATAATGATAGAAGATTACTACCAATAATAATATAACAAACCAAATCGGTTGAATTGTAGATAACAATTCAAGAATTTGCTTGTAATTATCTTTAAAGACAATATAAAGTACCAATACGGTAAATCCCAAAGCTAAGGCCATAGAACTTACTGGATTGGATAATATTTTTTTTATTTTTTTCATAAATTTATATTAAACTTCGTTAAAAATACCTTTATCACGCATTGGCATTTCTAATACATGTTCATAAACATGTTTTAATTGAATCCCAATTTTATCAATACTTCTACCTTGAGCAGTTTGGTAACCTTCACAACGCGTTGAAGGTAACTGGTGATTTAATAATTTATCAATCAATTCACAAAACTGTTCATTGTTATTTCCTTTGTAGCAATTTACCTTATCTTCCAACCAACCATCATAAACGCCAATATCACGCACAAGCACTTGTGCATGGGAAGCAAAAGCTTCCAACACAACGATTCCTTCCGTTTCTTCATAACTTGGAAAGAAAAATATATCTGCATTATTGTAGGCACCTTGAATAATAGGTCCTTTAACATATCCTGGAAAGATTACATTGTCACTGGCATTCGCCACTGCATCTTTTATAATTTGTGGTGTTGTCACGTTCGGCAATTCACCAAACCAAATAAATTTGACGTTAGGAAATTTACGTGCAATATCTATAAAATCCAAAATACCTTTGCGTTCGAAAAACCATCCAACACTCATCACAACTTTATCTTCTGGTTTAATACCAAAATATTTTCGATAAGCATAGACTTTTTCATCGTCGTAAGTAAACTTAGCTAAATCTATCCCGTTACTAATCGCTTCAATGGGTACAGTAATCCCATAGTTTTCTAACAAAGATTTGCTATATGGCGTTGGGGTCAAAATATAATCCGCACTAGAATAAAGATTAGAAATGTATATTTTAAATAATGGTGCTACCTGATTACTTAAAATAAAACTATTTCTAAAATCTTCTTCCGTACTGTGAGCATGATAAATAACTTTTTTATTTAATTGGCGCGCCTTACGCACCATATTGTTACTATTAAATCCAACGGTATTGATGTGCAAGATATCATAATCTTCGCACGAAGCATCCGTTGTTGCGTCAATACCTACTGCTTGGCACGCTTGCAATTGATGTTGTAACGCTCTTCCAATTCCAGAACTTGCTATTTGTTTTTCATTTTCAAAATATAATAATACTTTCATATCTACCTACTAATATTTTACCACTTAATAATATTGTGACACTAATGAACGTAAATGAAACAATTATCACAAAATATGGAATTTTTCACAAAATAAATGAGTTATTTAACAAACTATCGCCAAATTTTTAGTTTATATTATTAATCGTTAAAGAAAGGAATGATGATTATGGAAGAACATAATAATCAAAATATTGATAATAGTGTCAATGAAATGAACACTCAGCCGATTGATGTTGAAACAAAAACTGTTGAAAGTAAAGCTTCTTCACCAAGTTCAAACCCTACTCCAAAGAAAAAAGAATCCAGTGCTAACATATTCATGAAAGGTTTATTTATCTTAGCCTGTGGTGTTGCTGGTTTTGGTGGTGGAATGTTACAAGATAGCTTCAGTGATAAAGAAAAAGTTGTGATAAGTAAAGTAGAGAATACTACCGATAATTCAGCCGCACAATTATCAACCACTACAAACTTTTCAGTTGCACAAGTTGCGGCTAAAAGTGGACCAAGCGTTGTTGAAATTAAGACAGAACAAGTACAAGCTGGTAATGGTTGGTTAAGTAACTATGTATTGGATGGCGCTGGCAGTGGTGTCATTGTTTCTGAAGATGGTTATATTTTGACTAATGCCCATGTTGTGGAAGGTGCAACTACAATACAAGTAACTACATCTGATGGTACTGACTACCAAGCAAAGTTAGTTGGTTCGGATACGCAAAGTGATGTTGCAGTAATTAAAATCGAAGCGCAAGGCTTAACTGCTGCTACAATTGGAACAAGTGAAAACTTGGTTGTTGGGGAGCCTGTTGTTGCCATTGGTAATCCATTGGGTGAACTTGGTGGCTCTGTAACAGATGGTATCATCTCTGCCGTAACACGTTCTGTAACAATCGATAGCAATACGATGAATGTCATTCAAACAAATGCAGCTATTTCACCAGGTAACTCTGGTGGAGGATTATTTAATGCCAATGGAGAATTAATTGGTATCGTCAATGCAAAAAGTGCCAGTGAAAATGCTGAAGGTATCGGTTTTGCTTTACCAATTGATGAAGTAATGGAAGTTGCAACCGATTTAATGAATGTTGGTTATGTAACAAACCGACCTGCTTTAGGTGTAACATTACAAACCATTTCATACATTGACGGTTCCAGTAGTTTAGTTGTTTCTGGCTTTGCGGATAACTCACAAGCTCAATCTGCTGGATTAAAAGTTGGTGATGTTATTATTGGTGCAGATGGGACAAGTATTTCTGCATTCGCCGATTTAAGAAGCATCATTAACAGTAAATCTATTGGGGATTCCATTACATTAACTGTAATTCGTGAAAACAATTTAGTAGAGGTCTCAGTTCCATTAGTTGAAATGACCAATTCCCAAACAACACAAGCAACGCAAGAACCTGTACAACACGGTATTCAATAAAATTAGTTAAGTGTTTAGGGCCGTGAAATACTCAATGATTTATTTTGAGTTTTCACGGCTCTTTTCTTATATTTGTAGCTACTCTTAGCTAACTTATTGATAGATTCGTTTTTCTTCTTTTTAACTTTATTTTCCAGTCTCTTAGTACTAGATATTATTAAATGTTCTTCAGTTATATTTTCAGAAGCCTTCCAATATTCAGCCTTAAGATTACCTGAAAAATATTTAAATAGTTTCTTATGTTATAGCCACGCACTGTAAGCAATAACTCTGTTTCTACTTTTTCTTTGTTTGTTCTTCTAAATCTTTCAAATTGAATATCTTGTTCCAAATAAGCGAAAAATACTGCAATTTACGTCATTTTTCGCTTATAAATATTTTTAGTTATATTTTCAATTCAAAGTTAAGGTTCAACTTAGGATCTCCATCATTCAAAGTAACTTTGGTAGCCGGTAATGTGAAAGTAAAAATTGATCCTTTAGGATAATTATCCACTACATAGATATTTCCGCCATGAGCTTCTACTATCGATTTACATAATGATAATCCTAACCCAATGCTTTTTTTACTATCTGCTAATACATTATTTAAAGTATAAAATTTTTCAAAAATCTTTACTTTTTCTTCTTTTGGAATTCCTTCGCCAGTATCACGAACCTCCATATAGATCATTTCTTCTTTTTGGTAAGCTACAATATCTATTATTGAACCAAGTGGTGAATATTTAATTGCATTGTCAACTAAATTTATAATAACCTGTATAATTAAGCGAGCATCCATGTCTGCCATTAAAAAATCATCTTTTATGTCAATATTGATTTGATATTTTTTCTTTTCTCTATTTACATGCTTTAATGCCTCATTCACAATATCTTCTATCATTTGAGGTTCAATTTTTAATTTCATTTTCCCATCTTCAATTTTCGTGATAGACAAGAGATTTTCAACTAAATTTATTAACCACAAAGAATCATCATAAATATCTGCGCATAAAATTTTTCTTTTTTCTTCACTTAATTGTCCATTATCATTTAACAAAATATCTGAGTTTCCATAAATTGATGTCAAAGGGGTTCTTAAATCATGTGAAATTGATCTCAATAAGTCTGATCTCAGTTGTTCTTTTTTCATTGTATAAATAGCTTCGTTTTTCTCTTGCATATTTTTTATATTTTCTAAAGTGAGTGCCATTTCTCCTAATATCGCTAAAAGAATACGATTTTCAAGAGAATCTAAACGTTCGTTGTTCAAATCAATCCCAATGACACCATGCACATTTTCACCTTTACGTATTGCGTAATAAAGACATTTTGCATTGGAAAGATATCTTGTAGATGCACCGGCATACTTATTATGAATTGCCACCCATTTTGCAACACCTTTTTCATTTGAATTTAAATATTCATTTATATCTACTTTATTATCAATGGAAATAAATATAGATTGATTTAAATCATTGTTTTCAACTGTATAATATATAATATTTCTTTTTAATAATTCTGAAAGAACTTTGCACCCAGCATTTACTATATCTTGTTCAGAAGAATATTGTTGGAGTGTTTGATTTGTTTCTAATAAAATTTTTGAAATATATGCCATGTTCGATGATGTGGATGCATTTTGTTTTATACGACTTGTTAATGTACTTGTTATAAAAGCAACAATAATCATGATTAAAAAAGTCATCACATAAGAAGAATCATAAACAGATAAACTCATTGTAGGAAAAGTAAAACAAAAATTAAATAACAATACACTTATTATAGTAGATAAAATACTATAAACTTTACTTGAAGTTAATAACGCAATTAAAAGAACTCCTAAGATATAGACCATAATAATATTAGAATCATGAAAATTCAT
>CALCFG010000044.1 GCA_937900565.1 uncultured Erysipelotrichaceae bacterium | reverse complement strand
CATTACTTCCAAATAGTCCACCAATGATTTGCTTAAACGCATATTATCCGCAGAACAAATAATAAATGCATCATACAATACACTGGCTTTTTCCATATCAATAACAATGATATCTTGAGCTAATTTTTCATCCAAAACTTTGACAAAATCTCTTATTTTTTCTAAATTCAAACGTTTAAACTCCTTAAATTTTATGATTTTTAGTTAAGAATTCAATAGATTCCTGTTTGCATCGTGCATACCCTTTGGTTAGATTCAGATAGCTTAAATTTAATGTAACACTGCTATCATAACCACGACTTGGATCGGCTTTATCTGCAACAAATACCATACGCACATATGGGCTCACTTTTTCACCAAGTGCATGGTATTGAATTGCATGTATAATTTGTGGGTCCTTAATGCGCAAATATTCTTTAACAAAATAAGCACCGGCTTGAGCATGCAGTGTAGCCATTGGATAAGATAAAGCATTACTATCCATTTTTAATGCATATTCAATAATAGTTTGATTATCCATGTGCTTACAAATATCATGCAACATTCCAATCATTTTGGCTTTATGACCATTTAATTGGTTGCTTTTCGCAATTTTTTCACAGACATTAGCAACCGATAGTGAATGAAGGTAACGTTTTTCTTTTAAAGAATGCCTTAACATTTGGTCATAGTAAATGCCACTGTCATTTAATATATTCGCTGCCCATTGCGGCATATCCCAATACCATCCATACCTTACCCTTTGCATATGCGCCAATTGATCATCACTATCTTTAATCACTAAATCATAATCATTTATATTGATATTAGATTGATAATGAATTTTTTTAAAAGGCTTAATATAAGCTTTAACCAACTGCCGTTGGACGGGTTGTTCATTCACCATGGATAGCGTTATGGAACCATATCCTTGTTTTAATAATGCTTTAATGGCATTGAATTGACTTGTTGTCATTGGATCAAATGCAGAAATGATGCAACATGTTTTCATGGTAATATAATTTTAGGTTCTTTACTTTTTTTATAAATAATAAATGTACGACCAATTTTTTGAACTAATTCAGCTTTTGTATAAGCTAATGTATCTAAAATAATAGCCTCCATTTCCATTTCACAATTTTTTAAAACGGAAATTTTCACTAATTCTCGCGCTTGTAATGCTTGATTGATACTTACCAATCCATTCAATTCAATGCCATTTTTACCAATTTGTGCAATGGGTAGAAGGGTATTGGCTAAGCTACGTAAATATCTTTTTTGTTTTCCTGTTAACATTAAATCATTGCCTTTCTTACCGATAGGTATACATTGTGTGGGGTTGTGATGATAATTTTTTCATAATCACCATTGACATTAATCCATCCTAATCCTGCAATCACAATATCTTTTTTATCTTTAAATTTAGGGTATTCCGTAATTTTTTCACTAGTATTAATGGTAGGTTTAAACGTTGTTCCTTTATGCTTTTTCCATAATCTATCGTTGGCGTCATATTTTGAACGATGAATCGTTAATTGATTGGATACATCAACTACCATGTTAGCTTTTTTAACACCTAATATATCAATTTTTACTAACCCAGCAATTGCATACGTTTGATTAGAGTGCAATTGATATACTTTGGCACGAATTGGCTTAGTAGGGCAAATTACTTTTAAGTCTTTTTCATCCGCTTCCATGACAATGGAATGACTTCCTTCAATACCTGGTGTATCGATGATTGTAAAATCATCATCAATTTTAATAGGATTAAAGTCAATGGTCGTTCCAGGATAACGGGATGTTGTTAAATCTGTGTTACCCATTAAGGTATTAATGAATGTACTTTTCCCCGCGTTGGCTTTTCCTGCAAATATAAGGGTTCTTCCATCCGCATAAGATTTCAATTGCTGCTTAATTTCAATTGCACTTGCATCATCATATTTGCCACTAACAACAATGCCATCGTAGTGAATGTGCAACGATTGGCAGCGCTGTTGTATAAATGTCATGCATTTTTCTGGGGTTAATAATTGTGATAATAAATCCGATTTCGTTATAATTAAAATCACTGTTTTATCTTTAAATACTTCATTAAAGTGAGGAATAAAAGCTTCTTCAAAGTCCATAATATCCACCACCCATGCCAAGATGCCATTCTCTTGTTGAAGTTTATGCACTACCATATCTGGGTCAATACCATATTTTAACGAGAGCGTTATATCTCCATAATGAGTCAAGCGATAACACCGCTGACAATAATCTTGATTAAAATCTACAACATATCCAATTTTCTTGACATCACTATTTTGTAGCATTGCGCCACAACCTTTACATTTTTTATTCATAATTTTCTTTCTTAAAATAACGTAACTTGCTCAAATTCACTATGTTCCAATGATTCATCTTGCTTATTGACTTTATTTTGATAACATCCACTGGTTGTCATGTCGACCACTTCGACACTTACAATCGGTTTTAATAAGCCTTCGAAAGATGCAATGGCATTCAATTTACTCCATGAACTTTCCATATCCATAATACTAATCGTACTAACCGATACTTCTTCAATGGTATTATCTTGAACATATTGTAATACTTCGTGCCCATTGACACATTCAATAAATGTCACATAATTTGCTTTTGTTTTTAGTTTTTTAAAGCAACGAAGTCCTTTTAAAGCAGCCTTAGTTATAGGAATAACATCCAGTTTTACGCGTTTTACTAAATTGTCATCACCATGAATTAGTACATATTGATAGTTTTGATTGCTTGGTAAAATACATGCCGATGCTAATTCATCATCCATTGCTAATTTTATCCCACGCACACCTTGCCCTTTTGGAGCTGTCATTGTAATATCATCCAAATTAAAACGCGTAATGTAGCCTTGTTTAGAGCATGAAATAATTTGATCATTATCGTAACAAATATTTGCAAAGATTACTTCATCGTTTTTCTTTAATTTGGTTAAAACGGCTGCTTTTGAATAGCGTGATAATTCTAAATTATCAATTGGTGTCTTTTTAATTAAACCCGCCTTAGTATAAGTAATTAACCACGCAGCAGTTTTAAAGTTATTAACGATAAAGCATCCAACGATTTTATCATTATCTTCAAATTTAACGTATTTATTAATGTGCTCACCAATATCTTTCCACTTACCTTCATCCATTTTATACACAGGTAAATACCCATAATAGCCGTTTTTAGAAACAAGAATTAATGTCGATAATGTATCGGCTTGGCCACACGTAACCAAATGGTCATTTTGTTTTAAACCAGGTAACAATGAATTACTTGCAGTATAACTTTTTAAACTTACCCGTTTAACGTAACCGTCATAACTTGCACTTACCATAACTCTTTCGTTCGCAATCATCATTGTTTTATCAATGGTAATTTCACTCACTTGGTCTTCGATAGCAGTAAAACGTGGACTTCCATATTTTTCTTTGGTTTGTTTAAATTCATTTACAATCGTGGCATTTAACATCTTTTCATTTGCTAAAATAAGTTTTAAATTTTCAATTAAATTTATCAATTGAGCAAATTCTTCGCGTAATGCCACGATATCGGTATTACTTAAGCGATATAACCGTAAATTTGCAATAGCTTCAGCTTGCGCCTTGGTAAAACCATATTTAACAGATATCGTTTCAATCACATCTTGTTTGTCTTTACATTGACGAATCGTTGCAATCAAATCATCCATAATGGAAATAGCATGCATCAAACCTTCTATAATATGGCATCGTGCTTCATATTTATTCAATAAGAATTGACTGCGTTTCGTCACCACATCTTTTCGATGATCAATAAACGCATCCAATAATTGAGCAAGTGACAATAATTTAGGTGTACGATTCACAATGGCAACGACGTTGTAATTGTAATTAACTTGCAATGGGGTATTTTTATAGAAGTAATTCAACACCATGTTCGGGTCAATGTCTTTTTTTAAATCAATTACCACTTTTAACCCATTACGATCCGATTCATCTCGTACTTCTAAAATACCATCAATATCTTTATTAATACGAATCTCATCCATTCGTTTTACCATGTTGGATTTAACTACTTCGTAAGGTATTTGTGTAATAATAATTTGATTAATCGTTTTTAATTCATTTATCGACGCAACACCTCGAATAACAATCTTACCCTTACCTGTTTTAAATGCTTGTTCAATTCCTTCCTTGCCTTGAACAATACCACCAGTAGGAAAATCTGGTCCTTTAACGATGCTCATCAAATCTTCTAAAGTGCACGTTGGATTTAGTAAGCGATAAATGCACGCATCCATTATTTCATTCAAATTATTCGGTGGCATGTTCGTCGCATATCCAGCTGCAATTCCCATGGCACCATTAACAAGTAATGTTGGAAATTTACTTGGTAATACGGTAGGTTCAACATCATTATCATCATAATTAGGAGCAAATAAAACAGTATTGTAATCAATATCTCCTATCACGTCCTCACACACACTGGCTAAACGCGCTTCAGTATAACGCATTGCTGCAGCAGGGTCATCATCAATGGATCCATTATTACCATGCATATCGACCAATGGAACCCTCACCTTCCATGGTTGACTTAACCGCACCATTGCATCATAAACGCTCGAATCCCCATGTGGATGATAATTACCAATAACTAACCCAACCGTTTTAGCACTTTTACGATATGGCCTATCCCACGTATTATTATCTTTATACATTGCATAAACAATACGTCGTTGCACTGGCTTTAATCCATCTCGTGCATCCGGTAAGGCACGATCTTGAATGATATATTTAGAATAACGTCCAAAACGATCTCCCATAATATCTTCTAATGCTTGATTAAGGATGACACTTGTATTTTCAATTGTAGTATCTATTCTCTTTTTTGCCATGTTATCTAATTCCTAAAATCGTCTTCCATTGTAAATGCCACATTTTGATTGATCCATTCTTGTCGAGGACCTGGTTTATCCCCCATTAATACAGATACTCTACTTTCACTTAAATAAGAATCTTCAATATTAACCTGAATTAATGTACGCGTTGCCGGATTCATTGTCGTTTCCCATAATTGACTAGGATTCATTTCGCCTAACCCTTTATAACGTTGAATGTCATACTTAACGCCTTCTTGGCGATGCTTATTTAATTGTTCATCAGTGTAACAGTAAATTACTTCTTTTCCGCGACTTAACTTATATAACGGCGGATTAGCAATATATACATGTCCTTGACGAATCAAATCTGGCATATACCGGTAGAAGAAAGTTAATAATAAACATTGAATATGGGCGCCATCAGTATCGGCGTCGGTCATAATAATTACTTTATCGTAAGCAATATCTTCGATACTAAAGTTAGGTCCATATCCTGCACCTAAACAATGAATGACTGTATTTAACTCTTCGTTTTTTTCTATATCACTTAACGAACATTTTTCTGTATTTAATACTTTACCACGCAAAGGCAATATCGCTTGAATATGCGCATCCCTCCCTTGTTTGGCACTACCACCGGCAGAATCCCCTTCAACTAAAAATAATTCTTTTTCTTTGCTATTTTTACTATTCGCTGCAGCTAATTTGCCACTTAAAACACGCTCATTTTTAACATTTTTTTTGCCTTTGCGTGCTTCTTCACGCGCTTTACGCGCTGCCTCTCTAGCTTGTGATGCTTTAATCATTTTACCGACGAGTGTTTCAGCAACATCACGATGTTCATTTAAATAATATGTAAATTGCTCATAAATCAAACTCTCTACGGCAGGTTTTGCTTCAGGTGTACCAAGTTTACCTTTTGTTTGACCTTCAAATTGCAATAGATTTTCAGGAATGGAAACACTTAAAACAGTGGATAAACCTTCGCGTACATCACTGCCCTCAAAATTTTTATCTTTATCTTTTAACAATCCATTACTTCGTGCATATTCGTTAATGGCTTTGGTTAGTCCAGAACGAAATCCAATTTCATGGCTTCCGCCATCACCTGTTCTAACCAAGTTAACAAATGAATACATATTTTCTTGATAATCGGCATTAAATTGCAACGCACACGCAATGGCAATACCATTGCTTTCACCTTTAAATACAAGTGGTTGTGTCAATTGATCCCGATTACTATCTACTGTTTCAATAAATGCTTTTAATCCATCACTGTATAGGAAGGACTCTTTTTTATCATGAATCTTATCTTCCACAACCATTTCAATACCACTTAAAAGAAATGCAGTTTCTTGGGCTCTTTCTGCAATTAATGAATAATTAAATACTGTAGTAGAAAAAATGGTAGGATCCGGTTTAAAGTTAACAGTCGTTCCAGTTTTAGTTGTTTTGCCTTCAATTTTTACATTCCCTACTGGTTTGCCACCATTTTTAAATGTTAAGGAGGTAATATTACCATCTCGATACGATGTAACTTTACAATAGGTACATAACGCATTAACTACTGAAGCACCCACACCATGCAAACCTCCGGATACCTTATAATCGCCATCTTCACTGAATTTACCACCAGCATGAAGTACAGTGTAAATAACTTCCAAAGTGTTTTTACCACTTGGATGTTCTCCACAAGGTGTTCCACGTCCGTTGTCACTAACAGTTACTGAGCCATCGATTTCTAACGTTATCGTAATTTTTTTACCATAACCGTTTAACGCCTCATCCACTGCATTATCAACAACTTCCCAAACTAAGTGATGCAATCCTTTACTATCGGTTGAACCGATATACATTCCAGGTCTTTTACGAACCGCTTCTAACCCTTCCAATATTTGAATGCTATTATCACCATAGTTGTGTTTACTCATGAAATCCCTCCATTTAACCGTAATATTATATCATGAACTTTCAGCATACTAAGCGTTGGAAGAATATAAAAAAGCAGTGCTTAATTAAGCGCCTGCTTGATTACAAAGAGGTTAACATTTGTGCCGACTTTAACGAAAAACCTAAATGATAACGAATAAAATCCAATAAATAAATCACATGATTAGATTGCAAGGCATCGAAATCTTGCAAATAGTCATGGTCATAATGTTGCAATTGACTATATGCCAATAAAGTTATCACCTGGGATTGATTTAATGGATATTTTGCATCATCAAAATTAAAATTAGCTTTAATCGAACCATTGACTAAATCCAAATAAAATGGTGTAGTTGCGTCATAATCCAAAGGCATATCAATGAATTGAAATTGATACCCCAATAACGTAATTAAATTAATTAAAGAAAAGCACATTGCATCATGTACATTCTCAGAAAACAAGCTATCTAAGCTTTCATTGAGAAATGGATACAATTGGTCAATATCATGTTCATCATCAAAAGTAATTTTTTCAATTAATTCACATAATATCTGTCCATAGATGCTTTGGTATAAATTAAAGCTTAAATCTACGCGAGAATTAATCACACTGGCATTGATCATTTGTCCTAAACTAGTATTTTCTTTACGGTAATAACTTATTAACAACTCATTAAAAGGTTGACAAATAGGAGCAAGTTTACTAGTAACTTTTAATTGTCCTTTACCAATTAAACGTAATTGGCCTACCCCTGACATTAATACAGTAATAAGGCTGGCATTATCTTTATAATCACTAATTTTTAAAATAATGCCCGTTGAACGATCCAATGGTTTACTCATTGCTCATCAATATCCAAATAACCCAATTGATATAATTTATTAGGGTTATCTCGCCAATTCTTTTCAACACGTACATAAAGTTGTAAAAATACTGGTTTATTTAATAAGTTTTGCATATCTTTACGCGCCGCAATACCAATCCGTTTAATCATCTTTCCTTGATTACCAATAAGAATACCTTTTTGACTATCTCTTTCCACAACAATAGTTGCACTGATATGATAGCTGTTTTTATTTTTACTTAATTCATCAATAACGACAGCAACACTGTGCGGTACTTCTTGCTGAGTATGATATAGAATTTTTTCACGAATATACTCCTTAATCTGAAACGAAGTAGAGCGATCTGTAATCGCTTCACGATCAAAGTATGCATACCCTTCTTCCAAATAAGATAAAGTAACATGAATTAATGTATCTACATTATCATTATCCAAAGCAGATACCGGGATAATTTCTTTAAAATCAAAGCGCAATTGCCATTGCATAATAAGTTCAATCAAAGCCTTTTTATTTAACTGATCAATTTTATTTAATAATAAAAATACAGGTGTTTTCGTATTTTCGAGAAGTGATAACAAATATTGATCCCCACTTCCAAATGGTATGGAAGCATCGACTAGATAATAAATTATATCCACACCATCCACTTCACTTAATGCCATTTTATTCATGCGCGCATTGAGTAAATGTTGAGGTTTACCTATCCCTGGGGTATCAATAAAAACAATTTGTGCATCATCACTATTATAAATACCACGTATATTATCCCGAGTGGTTCCAGCCTTTTCACTGACAATCGCAACTTTTGCATTAACCAATGCGTTCAAAAGTGTAGATTTTCCTGCATTGGGACGACCCATTAATGCTACAAATCCACTTTTCATCGTTCAAGATCCTTTCCAGTAAATGGGTACGGAACCAACTCTTCAACAGTTTTTACTGACTCAAATACGCCATTACTAAACACAACAGGTGTCTTCATATTCAATAATTCAACAAATACTTGCCGACATGCACAACACGAATATGAAATTGTTTTTGCTTTACTAACTATGACAACATAAGCGATATCATCCGCCTTTTTACCAGCGCTAATGGCATTAAATAATGCCACACGTTCCGCACAAATTCCACTATTATAAGCACAATTTTCAATATTAACACCACAATAATAGCTTCCATCGTGACACACCACACAACTTCCTACCGGAAAATTAGAATATGGACAATATGCATTTTCTAATATTTCAAAAGCTTTTTCTTTTCCGAATTCATACTTCATACTATTACTCCTAACTTCATTAATGCAATAAGACAAGCCATAATAATGGCGTAAAAAGAAGCCAACAATACGGCTGCTGCACCTAAATCTTTAATGACCTTAATTTTCTCATTATAATTGGAATCAATTAAGTCACATACTTTTTCAATGCAAGTATTCAACACTTCCGCAACAACGACTAAACCAATGGCGCTAATCACCATAATCCATTGTTTTAGGGTCAATTGAATTAATAATCCGCCAATAGTCACCATCAATGCAATGATTAATTGCAATCGTATTGATTTATCTCCAAAACAAAGTCTTAATCCAATAAATGCTGCTTGAAACTTATTTTTCACGAGCAATCACCGGATCTAAATATTTATCTTGCAATGTAAACATTTCTTTTTCATCCGCAGCATTCATGTGGTCATAACCTAGTGTATGCAATAAACCATGCATAAACAAAAAGGCAAGTTCTCTTTTTTCACTATGTCCATAAGCTAGCGCTTGTTGTTTAACGGCATCAATATTAATAAAAATATCCCCTAATTCAACAACCTTCTCTTGATTAAAAGCTTCACCTTCAAGCGCGGCAAAAGTTAATACATCCGTTGTTCGGTCAATATTACGATAATCTCGATTTAACCGATGCACATGTTCACTATTAGTTAATATTAATGAAAGCTCAACTTCCTGATTTGGAAAATAATCATGAATGACCGTTTTAAATAATTTTCTTAATAATGGATATTCATTACGATAAATTGCTTTTACTTTAACTGATCGAATTATTAACATAACACTCCTACTTACCATAAGCATCAATAATTTTAGCAACAATTGGATTTCTCACCACATCGCTACTTTGCAATTGAATAACACCAATTTCTTCAATATCTTTACATTTGTAGACAGCCTCCATTAAACCGGAAGTAATCTTGGATGGTAAATCCACTTGACTAGGATCACCGGTAATTACCATCTTTGAATGAAACCCTAAACGAGTCAAAAACATTTTCATTTGGTTACTTGTTGTATTTTGAGCTTCATCCAAAATAACAAATGCATTATCCAAAGTTCTTCCCCGCATATATGCCAATGGCGCTATCTCAATGATTTTCTTTTCAATATATTTTTCCACTTGTTCAAAACCAAGCATTTCATTTAGACAATCATACAAAGGAATCAAATAAGGATCTACTTTTTCTTTTAAATCCCCAGGTAAAAAGCCTAAAGATTCTCCCGCTTCAACAGCTGGACGCGTTAATACAATGCGATTCACTTCACCCTTTTTTAAGCACATAACTGCCTTAACTACCGCTAGATATGTTTTACCTGTTCCCGCCGGTCCTAACGCAAAGGTAATGGCTTTATGATCCATTAATTGATTAAATTCATATTGACCACTTGTTTTAGGATGAATCACTTTACCACTCACCGTTTTACCAATGGTTGTTTGATTTAATGTGGAATAGTCAATCGTTTGTACTTTTTGTGTTTTAGCAATCTCAAAACGCGTTACGTCCGCCTCCACACCATATTTTTGAACATCACGAATCAATGCTTCCATTGTATTTTTAGCTGCACTAACATCGTGGTTTGCATTACCTTTTATTAATAGTTGTCCATTTTTACATACAATAACAACATCGAAAGCTTTTTCGATCAATTCATAATTACTATCATTCACACCAGCCAACGATTGTAATTGTTCCATTGTTAATTCGCTAATATCTAAATAAGTTTCCACCAGTGAATCCTCCACAACTATTTTACCATTAAAAAAACTAAGCCGTATGACTTAGTTTCGTTTGCTATTTACCACGACGTGCTTTTCTTGCAGCTTCTGATTTTAATTTACGTTTAACTCCAGGTTTAACGTAATATTCTCTTTTACGTGCTTCAGCAAGGGTACCATTTCTTGTGACTTGACGTTTGAAACGACGTAAAGCGTCATCAAGCGGTTCATTATCTTTTACTACTACTCGAGCCATTTTCTACCCTCCCTTCAGATTGACTTTAAAATTATACATTGATTCGCTAAGCAATACAATAGCAAATTTATCAAACATTAATAACGGTAGGAATCAACCTCCGGATGAATTTTACGATTCATGTAATCTTGGACTTTGTGCAACATATTATCTGAAAACACCAGTTCTCCACCATGATTACCATTTTCAATTTCCAAATAAACCACATCAAAACAATTTGCTAAGGCAATTTTTTCCAATTGTTGAGCTTGTTCAACGGGTACACACACATCGTTGGTTCCATGAACAATAAATAATGGAAAGCGTATTGTGGATTGACATAAGCTGTCATACACACTGCTACCATCCACTATATCATCTTCTGTGTCAGATAAATCAATATAGCGCATGTACGATTGATCCATAGCATTAACATCAAAATCCATTGGCCCGTAAAAATCAATGACACCTTTTAGTGCATAGGGATCCAAAGTATTGTATTTACTAAATAAGTGTAATGCACTTTGAATCGCTAAATAACCCCCAAAGCCATTTCCTGAAATAAAGTAATTACTTGTATCAAGTGGATAAGCCCCATAGCGTTGCGATAATAATGAATAAATAGAATCCATGCAATCGTGAATTTGTAATGGCAATACTCCATAATTAACATCCCGGTACGATAAAATAACCACGCAATATCCAAAGCGTGCTATTGAGGATAATTGCGCCACTTCTTGATCTAATGAAGTGGCATCAATACCTTCATCCTGAATAAAAAACAATACTGGATAGTTGTCCTGATACGACTTATCTTTTAAAGGCACTTTCGTACTTGGATATATTATTTTTGCATAAGTTTGCCCACTTTCATATTGATTCACTTTAAATGCCGGTGAAATTGTACAATGGTAAAGCGGATCATAAAAACGTAACTTCATAAACGCCCCAATCTATAAACATTACTAAAGTAAAAATAATAAGTTACTTAATGTTTAAATCGCCTCTATTTTACAAAAAAAGGTCATAAACTTCAATTAATCTCAAGCAGTTATCCAACAAAAGTTATCGTTTGTTTATTTACATCAATCACAGCATGTTCATTAAATGGAACAATGCATCGAGGCGTTGTATGACCAACATTTAAGTTACAAACAATTGGTATACTTGGATCATCTATGATGTTAATAAGTAGTTTTTTATACTCTTGATAATTGCATTCATTTACGGGTTTACCAATAAGCACACCATTGACTGCATCAAATACACCACGCTTTTTAAGCTCCTTCAAAGCTTTTTCGTATTTTTCAGCTGACATTTTTTCTTCACTAGTTTCTAGTAATAAGATATGTTCTTTCCACTCTTTTGCACTTGGAAACAATTCATATTTCTCACACAGTTTTACTGAATCAGTATAGCGGCCATTATCAAACATATCGAAAATAGTATCAATGCAACCACCTAAGATATTCCCTTCAAAAATCGGATTACCTTGTAAAAGTTCAAATCCATTATTAAGATGTGATGGCATACATTTACCTAATTCAGCTTCATTAAAGTTTTCTCTAGCCTCATACCAAATTGGACTCGGCGTTATTTTAGCTATTTTTCCTGTGGTAATTAATTCCTCAAAATAATGTCTTGTGTATGGCAACATTTCATCACAAAGCTCACATACATCCGGTAAAAAAGCTTGACCGTAAAAAGTTTTTATTCCTAATTTATGAAGCATAAAGTGATTCATTGTGATATCTGAAAAGCCAAGTAAGATTTTTTGCTTTACTACCTGCTTCAATTGGTCATGTTCAAATAAGTACGGAAGCAATCGATACGTGTCATCCCCACCAACAGCACACAATATCATGTCAATACTATCATCACGAAAGGCAGTGATTAAATCTTCTGCTCTTTTTTCTGGATGCATTTTTACATAATCTAACCCACTAAGTGCATGGGGCATAAATTTAACATTAATTCCATATTCGTTAAGCCTTTTAATACCTAAATCCAGTTCAAACTTTATAAATGGTTCACCTAAAATACCCCGAGAAAGACTAACAATTGCAATATTTTTAACCATACTCATTATCCCTTTTTTCCATATATACCTTTTTTCTATTATAAATATTACGGACTATTCGTACCTCGCATTATTAAGAGTTACTTTGTAATAATTTTCATAGCTTATGAATGCTTTTTATCATAGATTTTTAAGCAGATAAAATAACCAAGTATATTTGATATAAGTGCAACAAGTCCACCATATATTAACCAACGATACAATGAAATACGTAATAATTGTTCAACACCAAACATAAAACCAATAGCAATGTAACAGATACCAAAAAGGAGTGATATTATCACGTAAATGATTAATCCTTTTTTATTACCCAATGTCATAAAACCAACATTTAATATTGGTAATACGATTAAACTAAAAATTAGGCTTATCAATAATAAGAGAATAAAACACTATAATAATAAATGGCTAATAACACAATCGGAAGCGACATACCTAAAAAACAAATAAGAGCAAAAATGTAAGTTTCCAAAAATTTAGTTGCAACTATTGTCTTTTTCGAAATCGGGAATGTCATCAATATTTGATCGAATTTAGAAATCTCATCACGTTCAATTGAATATTGTAATGGTGAAACACTCATGAGCGGGACCAATAATGCAACAATAAGCATTGTAATGTATTTGCTTGGCATCAAAATAAAGCATATAACCAAGGCTACAATACCAAAAACAAATTCAATTAAGTTCTTTTTAATACAAAATGTTTCAAAAAAATCTTTTTTCATTATGCCTAACATACGCAACTACTTCCTTTCGCATAAAACAACATTATTTCTTCAACGGTTGGTCTTAAAATCTCAAGATCATTAAATACTTTTTGCAATGTTGGACGATTTCTAATTAATACTTTATAGCTATAAGCATCATTGGTATAACCCACAATATCATCCGTACTTAATGATTCGAATAAATCTTTACCCACATGGATAATTCCATACTCTTCACGTAATTCATCATAAGATTTCATAAATAGTAATTTTCCTTGATGAATATACGCAATATAGTCAGAAATTTTATCCAAATCGCTGGTAATATGTGATGAAATTAATACAGTATGATCTTCATCTTCCGTATAGGTACGAATAATGGATAAAATTTCATCCCGTATAATCGGATCCAATCCGCTTGTTGCTTCATCTAGAATTAAAAGCTTCGAATCATGACTAAATGCAATCGCAAACTCAAGTTTCATTTTCATACCACGAGAAAATTTTTTTATTTTTTTATTTACTGGCACATTAAATTTATTAAGATAATCAACATAAAGCTTTTGATTCCAATTTGAATAAACATAATGCAACATTTGTCCAATAAATAATGGTGTAAATTCTTCATCATAGTGTGTAGTATCAAATATTACTGCAATGTCTTGCTTTATCTTTGTTTCATTGGATTGAAATCATATCCAAAAAAATTTAATTCATCATGATTCGATTTTATTGTTCCTAAAATTGAGCGAATCAACGTTGATTTACCCGCACCATTTTCACCAATTAATCCAACAATACTGCCTTTAGGAATTGTTAAAGTAATATTGTTTAAACAAAAATCATCATATTTTTTGGTCAGGTTTTTAACCTCAATTGCGTTTTCCATAATCAATTCTCCTTGTAGATTAACTGAAGCATTTTTACCAATTCTTCTTCGCTTATGCCATTTTTCTTTGCCATTACGCATACTTCATCCAATTGATTCTCAATGCGACGAATGTTTTCTTCACGAATAAAATCTTTATTTTGTTGCGAAACAAATGCACCTTTTGCGGCAACAACATAAATAAACCCATCTTTAGCTAATTCATCGTAAGCACGTTGTGTCGTTATGATACTTACATGTAAATCCTTGGCCAACTTGCGCATTGATGGTAAAGGATCATTAGCATTAAGCTTGCCACTCATAATCATTTCTTTGATTTGATTGACAATCTGTTCATAGATTGGTTTATTACTTGAACTGCTCAGTATTATTTCCATAATCACTCCTTTATACTGTATATACCGTATATAATCAGTATAGATATGTTTACACTGACTGTCAATATAGAATATGTACAGTTTTTTAATAAAAAAAGACAATCAGACACAACCAGTAATCACTGTAATTAACTGAAAGTGAATGATTATCTTTATAACTTAGATTGTTTCACTAAAGGCATCATTTAAGCGGTCGATTAAACGAGTTTGACGTTTTGCTAATTGACGATAGCCACCTTTTATAAAATAGTCAAAGCTACCCACAACAATTAAATTTTTTTTAGCGCGGGTAATTGCCGTATATAAAAGGTTTTGATTATACATAGCAGAATGGGCCTTCGCACAGACTAGAATTACTGTTTCAAATTCATTACCTTGTGCTTTATGGACACTCATAGCATAGCCATGACGTAAGCGATGCAAAGTGGTCATCGTATAAAGGACATATTGTTGATTAAATAGTGCACTAACTTGAATTTTTCCGTATTTATTGTCTTTTTTGTTCGTTTGAATATCAATAATGGTACCAATATCACCATTAAATACATTTTGTTCCACATCATTTTTAATTTGCAATACTTTATCCCCAACATGAAATTGATTGTAAGCTATTGAAACACTTGGCCCATTAAGGTTAGGATTCATTAATGGTTTAATTTCAATATTTAATGATTTAATTCCCGCAACACGATCGTGCATTGCTGCTAATACTACAGTATTTTCTAAATCTTGATTGGTTTGTTTCATATGTTGGATAATTTGCATTATAGCTTGATTGATATGTTGATCTTCCACTTCAATAAAGCGCGCATTGCCATTAAAATCATCCACTTTTACATCATGATTTACTAATGCACCCGCCACATTAATAATGGCATTGTGTTTATCTTGACGATGGTTTTGCATTAATGTCACTACATTATTCGGATAGAATTGCATTAAATCAGAAAATAAGTTACCAACACCAACACTTGGTAATTGGAAAGTATCACCAATAAAAATTAATTTACGTAAACCAATACCAGCTTTTGCTAATGCAGCAAATAAATGGTTTTCCAACATACTGGCTTCATCAATAATCAATACTTCCACACTTATCGGATTGTTTTGATTTTTACGGAATGTATTGGAATGTTTATCCCATGCTAATAACGAATGTAGTGTGGATGAATGGATACCTAATACATCACTTAAACGCTTGGCAGCTCTTCCTGTTGGTGCAGCTGCACTAATGGATGCGGTATGAAATAATTGTTTGCATAAATGCACAATAGCTTTGGTAATGGTTGTTTTACCACTGCCAGGACCTCCAGTAATAAACGTAATATCCTGGACTAACGCTTTTTTTATCGCTTCAATTTGACATTGATCATACTTGAAGCTACTTTTGTTATTCAATTCGTCAATAGCATGATCGACAAGTGTTTCATCTACCGGATCAAATGGTTCAAATGGAAATTGCGACAAAAAGTTAGCAATTTGAATTTCATCTTTATAATTCTCTGTTAAATAAAGGGCATTATCTTCCAATACGATCCATCCGCGATCAATTGCTTCTTGCAGCAAACGGTAATAATCCACTTCATCTAAATTTAACTTTCGTTGTGCAAATTCAAATAAAATAGAATCATCCACATACGTAGATCCAGAATTAGCGGATATTACGTGCAACCGTTGTACTAATTTACTAATTAATACAACATCATCATTAGACTCAAAGTTTAAATGATGCGCTACGATTTCGCAAGTATGATAGTCAATTTCATTAATTTGGTAATATGGTATAAATGGATCTTCCTTTAATAGCGTTTGAGTACTTTCCTTATAACGTTGATAAACAAGCGAAGCTTGTTCAAAATTAAACCCAACCGAAGTTAAAAATTCAATATTTTTATTAAATCCGTTATCTTTATACAGCAATGTTGTCAACAATGATGCCACTTGCTTTTCACTTAGTCCAACTGCATCCAGGCAATTTGGATCGTTAATAATGCGATTAATGCAATCACAACCCAAAGTATCCACAATTTGTTTAGCAGCTATAGGACCAATGCCTTTAAAGGCACTACTGGCTAAATAATCAATCAATGATTGACTTTGGTTTTTGGCATAAAGACTAACTTGGTTAAATTGAAACCGCAATCCATAGCGACGATCATGACAATATTCTCCAATAAATTCATACTTTAAACCAATCACTAGTCCCGAGGCACAACCAACAAAAGTCGAAGCAGAATTTTCTTCTTCGACTTTCGCATTTAACACACAAAAATGTGTGGTTTCATTTTCATATTTAATGGACTGTAAAGTCGCAATTACTGTTTGATTTGGCATAGATGCAGATTTATCCTTTCATCCAAAGAAATATTGTTTCGATAAATCGTATCAATTACCCCACCACCAAGTACACAATCTCCTTCATAAAAAACAGCTTGTTGACCAGGCGTTACCGCTTTAACCCCTTGCGGATAAATTACTTTCACATGCGTGTCATCCACTTTTTCAAGTGTTACTGGTATATCTTGTTGACGATACCTAAATTTTGCACAAGCTGGTTTGCTACCTTCAAAATCAACAAACCAATTGCAGTTTGAAACATCACAACGATCCGATACTAACCAATCATCATCATTCCCATTGGCAACATACAGAATGTTTTTTTCAACATTTTTCCCAACAACAAACCACGGTCCATATGCACCACCAATATCTAACCCTTTGCGTTGACCAAGTGTGTAAAAGAAAACACCCACATGTTGTTTTAAAACTTCGCCATTTTTTACATTAACGATATCCCCTGCTTGTGCAGGTAAATAGTTTTGCATAAATTCTCTAAAATGACGTTCACCAATAAAACAAATTCCCGTACTATCTTTTTTAGTTGCAATGGATAAATTTAATTGTTTAGCGATTTCACGAATTTCTGGTTTTTGTAAATCAGCTAATGGAAATAATGTATGTTGTAGTGCGAAACGTGAAATTTGCGCTAAAAAATACGTTTGATCTTTATTTTTATCGCACGCTTTATACATTAATGATTCGTTATCACTATGAACTACTTTGGCATAATGGCCTGTAGCGACATAATCGAAGCCTTGTTGCAAGGCATAGTCTAAAAAGTGATCAAATTTAATGTACTTATTGCACAAAATATCAGGATTAGGTGTTCTACCTTTCTTATTTTCTTCAATAAAATTAGTAAATACTTCATCCCAATATTCTTTAATAAAATCGACTCTTTGTAATGGTAAGTCCAATAACTTTGCTACAGCTTTTGCATCATTAAAATCAGCTTCTTGTGGGCAAACATCATCATATGCTTGGTCATTTCCTTTAATATCATTATTTACTAAAGAATCCCAATTACGCATAAATGCACAAGTTACATCATGACCTTGTTGCTTCAGTAAATAAGCTGCAACAGCACTATCTACGCCACCACTTAATCCCACTAATATTTTCATAGACAAGAATCCTTACTTTGGCATTGTTCATATCGCTCACACCCTTCTTTACTACACGCACTGACGGCTAAAGAGCGCAATTTTTTAGGAACAAAGGCATCAATCTCTTCTTCATCATAACCTATTTGCATATTATCTTCATTAATAATAATCGGACGTTTTAAAACGGAAGGATTTTTTTCGATAAAGTTGACTAATTCATTGGTATTCATACTTTCCAAATCAATTTTTCCTTGTTGAAATAATTTAGAACGCTTAGAAATGATATCATCAAATCCATTTTCACTTCGGGATAACAAATATTTAATTTCTTTTGGATCTAAAATCACTTGAAATATATTTTTTTCAATAAATGGGATGTGTTTTTCTTTTAACCATGATTTAACCTTACGGCAAGAGGCACATCCTGGTGATGTATAAACAACTATCATAACGACCCTCCTAACATCTTATAATTATACATTAAATATCATTGAATTCGTGTATAATTAAGTCACGAAGAAATGATGTGTTGTTTCTTGTTATCATTTATAGAGAGATCTTATTGGGTGGAAAAGATTAATGATACGAAACAATGTGGGATCATGGAGTATTTAGGCTAAATCCTAACGGTACTAACCCGTTATGTTAGTTAAGGTGGATGTGAATATAACACGTCAAGTAAGGTGGTACCGCGGTTTAAAGTCGAATCGTCCTTAATGGATGAATCGGCTTTTTATATTTTTAGAAAGGATATTTTAAATCATGAAAAAAAGAATGCTAAGTGGAATTAAACCCAGCGGTAGTTTAACATTAGGCAACTACATTGGGGCATTGCGTAATTTTGTAAAGTATCAAGATGAATACGATATGTATGTTTTTATTGCTAATTTACATTGCATTACGGTACCCCAAGATCCAATTGAATTAAAAAAGAATCTACGTGATGCCATTGCGTTATATTTAGCGTGTGGACTTGATCCAGAAAAATCAACAATTTTTTTACAAACTGACGTAAAAGCACAAGCACAACTTGGTTTTATCGTAAATTGCCATACCTACATGGGTGAATTAAATCGAATGACCCAATTTAAAGATAAGCAAGCCAAAGGTGAAACAAATTTAAGTGGGGGAATTTATACTTATCCTTCGTTAATGGCTGCAGATATTTTAGCTTACAACACCGATTACGTCCCTGTAGGTGACGATCAAAAACAACATGTGGAATTATGTCGAGATGTTGCGATTCGAATGAACCATCGCTATGGTCAAGAATTATTTAAAATTCCAGAACCTGTGGTTGCAAAAGTTGGGGCCCGTATTATGAACTTACAAGATCCAAGCAAGAAAATGAGTAAGAGTGAAGATGGGGACAAAGGATGTATTTTACTATTGGATGATCCTAAAAAAGCAAGCAAAAAGATTATGTCAGCTGTTACCGATTCGATTGGAATTGTTCAATATGACCCACAAAATCAACCAGGCATTGCCAACTTATTACAAATCGCTTCTTGCATAAGTGGCAGAGAAATTGATGACATTGCAAACGAATATAAAGATGGTGGGTATGGTACGTTTAAAAAATATGTCGCGAGTTTAGTAGTTGATTTATTATGCGACATTCAAGCTAAATACAATCATTTTAATCAAGATGACTTACTAAAAGATGTCTTAGCAAAAGGAGCTACTAAAGCTAACCAAATTGCAGAAGCAACATTATTAACTGTCGAAAAAGCCATCGGCTTAGAAATTTTCTAGTTAATTCATAATTTTGATTAAACTAATTATCGCAACTTAAGGAATTAACTAGCACTTTTCGTAAGTGCAATAAGTCAAAATACTGACAATTTATCTATCTGGCTTACTTTACTTTGTGAGACTTATGCAAAGCTTTTAGCTGTGCATAATCCCATTAAGGATTAATTATAATGCGCAGCTTAAATGCTACGCTTTTAATTTAAGGAAAGGACAGATATGATCAATCTTCGTTTAGTTTTTACTTCTTTAATGTTAGGGATTGCATTAGCCATGGATGCATTCTCCGTTTCACTTGCAAATGGATCAATGAAATCAATATGAAGATTCATGTTATTAACCCACTAACAATCACCAATTGTTTATCCAAAACATCGCAACAAATATCGCTGCATTAAGTGTTGGTTTAACAATTACCGATGCATCAATCAATGAAGCATTATTATCTCGCCTAAATATTGATATAGAAACATGCATTGTGTGCTATGCAGGTATTATTATTGGTAAAATAACAGAAACTAAGTTAACCAATAAAGTCAAGTGCGTATGAACGATCCACAAAAGATCATTCATACGCACTTTTTATATACTCTGCTTAGCCTTTGCTAATGCAGTTTTCATCTGATTTACTTTAGCGCAATGATTACAATTACCCGAACAACTGGAACACGATCCACTTTTTTTGATTGATTTAAAGGCTGTTACAATGAGTGATATCAAAATTAGTGAAATAATGATGGTTGCGAGCATATTGTTTCCTTTCGTAAGTAAGGTTTTCTTACTAACAAGTAAATCATAACAATTAATCCAACAATTGCAAGTAGAGTACCCAATGTGAATTGATAATTTTGGACAAAGGAACCTATTTGATAAATTTCAAATGCTATAAAATATGCATAGCAACATTGGTAGCCAACGGCTCCAATAGTCCATATTTTATTGCCCATTTCACGTTTAATTGCGCCCACTGCCGCGAAACAAGGAGCACACAATAAGTTAAATGCAAGCAATGAATATGCAGCAAGACTTGTATATTGCATGCTTAGGGTTTGCCAAATTTCCATTCCATCTTCAGCAACTTCTTCCATACCATAGATGATACCCATCGTGGCGACTAAGTTTTCTTTCGCCACAAGACCTGAAATACTTGCCACAGTAGCTTGCCAATTGCCAAATCCTAATGGTGCAAAAATCGGAGCAATGAAACGACCCATCGATGCTGCTATCGAATGATCTAATTGCAATGCATCCAACATAGTAAAACTTCCATTTACAAAACCAAAAGTTGTAATAAACCAAATTACTATAGTGGATAAGAAAATGATTGAACCCGCCTTTTTAATAAATGCTAACGCTCTATCAAATGCAGATTTAACAACGGTATAAACACGTGGTAAGTGATAACTTGGCATCTCCATAACAAATCCAGCAGTATCCCCTGCAAAAAAACGGGTTTTCTTTAAAATAATGCCTGAAATTATTACAGAAACTACACCTAAAAAATACGCGCTGGGAGCAACCCACCAACTATTAGGAAAGAATGCACCGGCAATTAATGCAATAATAGGCAATTTAGCAGAACAAGGGATAAAACTTGTCGTAATAATCGTCATATGACGATCATTTTCATTCTCAATCGTACGGGATGCCATAATACCCGGAACGGAGCACCCTGTACCAATTAACATAGGAATAAAACTTTTACCAGATAATCCAAATTTCCGGAAGATACGATCCATAATAAACGCAATCCGTGACATATAGCCACATTCTTCCAATATTGCCAGACACAAAAATAAGATAAATATTTGTGGAACAAAGCCAATTACTGCACCAACTCCTGCGACTATACCATCCAATATTAATGAATGTAACCACGTAGCTACATGCATTGAAGATAACAGATTTTCAACTAATGGCGGTATAATTTCAACAAACAATACATCATTGGTCCATTCAGTAAATTGAGTACCAATCGTAGTGACTGAAATATAATAAACAAATGTCATAATTAAGGCGAAGATCGGTAAAGCTAAAATACGATTAGTAACAAAAGCATCAATTTTATCAGATAACGAAAGTTTACCTTGTGTACTAGTTTGATAAACTTTATCAATAATTGATTGAATATGTTGATAACGTTCATATGTAATCAACGATTCAATATCATCATCTGTTTCTGTTTCGATTTTATTTCTTAGTTCTTTTACTTTAATTAAAGTTGCTTCTTCAACATTCAATTTATCTATGATTTTGCTATCATTTTCTAACAAATGTAGGGCATAAAAACGACTAAATGGTGAACTTGGTAACATTAATGTAATGGATTCAATCGCATCTTCTATCGGTGAATTAAATTTAAACCAATTGTTTTTTATACCTTTTAAACCACCTACTGTATCCATTAATTGATCGATGCCTTCATTATTGGCAGCACTAATGCAAATAACTTTACTTCCAAATATTTTTTCCAATTGATTGACATCAATTTTATCTTTGCGTTTATTAACCACATCAATCATATTAATTGCATAAACAACGGGAAGACCCAATTCATTTAATTGAGTTGTTAGTAATAAGTTTCTTTGTAAATTTGACCCATCAATAATATTTACAATAACATCAACTGAATTATCCAACAAATAATTCCGTGCAATAACTTCTTCCATTGTGTAAGGACTTAACGAATAAATGCCTGGCAGATCAATAATTTCGATTTGATGATTCTTACGATATCTACCCTCTTTTTTTTCTACTGTTACCCCTGGCCAGTTACCAACTTTTTGATTGGCACCAGTTAAGGCATTAAACAATGTGGTCTTACCACTATTAGGATTACCTACCAATGCAACTTTCATTATTGTACATCCTCCAATTCAATCAATTTTGCTTCATCTTTCCGTAACGTTAAATGATACCCTTTTACACTCACTTCAATTGGATCACCCAAAGGTGCAACTTTATTCACCGTAACAACACACCCTTTGACTAACCCCATATCCAACATTCTTCTTTTTATTGCACCACTTGCATCAATTTTTACAATTTTTCCACTTTGATTGGGTTTCACACTATTTAATTGCATAATTCCTCCCTAACGATAATTTTCAACGCGATTGCTTCATTTATAGCAACACGGCATTGTTGCAATGCAACAATTAAGTTGCCATGACTTTGCTCAATAACCATTATCTTTTGCCCTTCAATAAATCCCATTGTTTTTAATCGTTGATATATATCAGACTTTCCTTTAATTTCTTTAATTATCATAGGTTTTCCTATACTTGCAAAACTTAATGGCATATACCCTCCTGTGAGTTAGTTAAATCTAACTATTAAAATATTAGTCTGGACTAACTTTTTTGTCAACTGTTTTTACAAAAATAAAAAACCTTGAATTTTCATCCAAGGTTTAATCAAATGGTTTTTGAATAAATCGACCAATGATTTTTTCTGTGCTATTAACAGTAATAAAAGCTTTTGGTTCAACTTCTTTAATATGTTTAACTAATGCATCGTATTCATCCATAGTAATGGTTGTAAAAATCAGGCATTCTTTTTGATGAGCAAAACCTCCCTCGCCCCAAAACTTTGTTAGGGAATGGGTGGTATGTGCATAGATTTGCTTTTCGACAGGCTCAGGATCTTTGGTAATTATAAAAAGTGAAACATGTTTATAGCGTTCATGCATCATATTAACAATTTGCGTATATGCAAATTGATAAATAATCGAATATAATGCTTTATCCCACCCAAATAAATAACCTGCATTAAACAATACTAAACAATTAAATGCAAACAAGTAAGACCACATTGACACGCCAAACTTATTGGAAAAATACATTGCTACAAAATCCAATCCACCACTGCTCGCATTTTGATTCAACGCCAATGAGGTTCCTAGTCCTGCCAAAATCCCCCCAAAAATTGAAATCAAAATAATATCTTGGGTTAAATGAACAATTGGTAAAACAGAAGTGAAAATAGACGTCAACGTAAACCAAATAACTGAATACAAAGTGAAATTACGTCCAAGTGAACGACCAAATATAATTGCAACAACTGCATTTAAAATAAAATAAATGGTACTAAATGATATTTCAATACTAAACATTGATCCCACTTGAGTAATTAATCGTGTTATTCCAGCGATTCCTCCAGGGAATAAATTTCCATTTTCTACAAACGTATTCATACTTAATGAATACAATAAGCTTGAAATTACAATTAATACTGTTTTCTTAACATCCTTCGATGATAACTTTTGGCAAATACTCTCCATAAACAACCTTCTTAACTAACTTTACTATTATAGACATATTCATCTTTTTTTCTATCAATTATTAGCAAAAAAGTGTACATTTAAAATATGAAAAAATTTGCTTTAGTTTTAGCCGGTGGTGGTTCCAAGGGAAGTTATGAAGTAGGAGCAATTAATGCCTTGTATGAATTAAATTATTCCTTTGATATTATCACTGGCACTAGCATTGGTGCATTAAATGGTGCCGTATTGGCTCAGGGACAATTGGATCGCTTAAATATCTTGTGGGACAACTTAATTGCCTCTCAAATTTTAAAAAATGATGTTACCCAATTAAAATTAAGTTTTAATATGAACGAATTGATTCAATCTAAAAACTTATTAACATCATTTTTTAAAGATTACGCTAAAGAAAAAGGGGCTGACATTACTCCATTTTATGCACTCATTAATGATTATTTGGATTATGAACGATTAATGCAATCCCCGATTAACTATGGGTGTGTCAGTGTAGAATTTCCTTCATTAAAACCAATATTAATGGAAAAGTCACAATTTACTTGCAAAGAAGATGCTTTTGCCTATTGCCTGGCTTCTGCTTCTTGTTTTCCAGCGTTTCCTGTAGCAACCTACAAAGAGAATAAATACATTGATGGTGGTTATTATGATAATTTACCAATTCAATTTGCTTTTCAAATGGGTGCTGAGCAAGCCGTTGCCATCGATTTAAATAAAGAAATAAATCATTTGGAATTAGCTTTAAATCCATTAGTTACAACCATTATTCCATCATGGGATTTAGGTAATTTTTTAGATTTTAACCGAGAACATTTAGATAGAAATAAGCAATTGGGCTATTTGGATGTAAAAAAACAATTAGGTCATTACTGGGGTTTTAAGTACGCTTTTGAAAAAAGTAAGAAAAATGCTTTATTTACTGCCTACGCTAAAGCCCTAATTAGATACAATATGATTGATGAAATCAAATTACTGCAAGCAAATTGGTATTTGCCATTGCAAGTAAAAGACTATGGAATTATGGCAATTGAACAATTAATGCAATGGTTTGACTATGATCCTACGCATGTCTATTCATTGGATGCAATTCTCAATGATATCAACACATTCTTTGAGCAATATTCAACACGTCATTTTAATTTATCAACAATTGAAGAATTAGCTTTAAATCATCACATGAACGAAATTTATATACTTGCCTTAAACACAATGATACAACGAGAAAACATTGAAATTAATTTAGGCATTGCATCAAAGTTAATTGGCAATCAAATCAAAACGTTGCAATATGTGGCATTATTTATATTACTATTAATGAATCGAATTAAATAGCAACAGGTCACTCAATTAAGAATGACCTTTTTTATAATGACGGATTCTATTTTTAAATTTATCGTATATTGTTTGATTAGTGATTCCATCTAAATTATGACTTTGAAAAACAAGTTGTCGGCAATCTTTCTCAACGCATATTTCTATGGCGAGAGTCATGGCTGAATTTAATAAAAACATCGACGCTATACTACTTGCACCACCCTTTTATAAGTGCCTACCTCTACTAAATAATCTCCTTTTGGTACACAGGTATCAATATTCACATCGGCATAGTCGCTTATTTTTTTTTACCGCTAAGATGTATTGAGGAAATATCTTTATATTGCGCAAAGCTCATAACCACAGCAACAAAAAGCCCTTCTGCTTTGCAAAGTTTTGCCATTTCAATTGACATTGCATTACGTCCTGAATTGGAAACAACAATAACCATATCATCTTTATCCATGCAATAATCGTCATAAACCATATCTGCCAAATCGCAAGTTTTTTCTATTTTATCAGCACGTTGTGCCCTTTGATTAGTTAAGGTCAATGGATCTTACATCGCATCCATATTTCCTGAACTACCCGCTTTAGCAAACAATACACTCATTACCCTACCCTAATTACCTTCATATTACGTATTTCCCTTTTTCATTGTTAGGTCTATTATACGAGCGTTATTCTATTTACGTTATGCTTTTCTATGATTATAATGGATAAGTTTAATAAGGAGTAGCTGCACATGAATCAAATGGTTTTTATTGGAACAAATATTTATATCGATAAAGAAAAGAAAATGTATTATTACAATCGGTTTGATCACCATTATTACTTAATCAATCATAAAAGCATCAAAAAATACATATGGTATTCATACCGTTTACCCATTTCATTCATCGTTTTATATTTTATTGTGATGACATTTAATCAACCATTTTTTGCAATCATTGTTGCATTACTCATTTATGGGCTTTCTTCAGTAATGTTTTATAAAAAATTTTTAATAACGTTACCTAACAAAAAGGCTATCCCTCACGCTAAAAGATTGAAGTATCGCGATAATTTAAAAAACATTAGTAAGAATCGCTTGATGACCATCATCTTATTGGCATTATTGTTAGCAATATGTTTTATGATCAATGCAGCCATCAGCGAATTTTCGTTATTTGTTCGTCTAATTAATGGCCTATTGTGTTTAGGGGCCACAGTATTTTCAATGATGCATATTTATATGTACTTACATTTTTTTTACCATTCAAGTAAATAATTCACTTTCAAATCAACAATACTTAGGCAATTTGAGCATAATTCCCTTATAATAATATATAAGGAAGGTTTTTATGTTACTCGATTGTCTTTTTATTTTATTAGCTTACCTTTTTGGATCCATTCCTTGGGCATTGGTCATAGGGAAAGTTTTTTATAACACAGATATACGAAACCAGGGTAGTGGTAACTTAGGAGGTACCAACGCTGGCAGAGTATTAGGTAAAAAAGCCGGGATATCTGTGATTGCATTGGATGCATTCAAAGCTTTTATTATTGTTTGGATTGCTTCACTTACATTAAAAGATAGCAAAGATTTAATACCATTATTAGGTATTGCCTGTGTGATTGGGCATTGTTTTCCAATATTTGCAGGGTTTAAAGGTGGCAAAGGAGTTTCAACTTGCTTTGGATTTGCATTATCCTTAGGTATCTTTGTAACCCATGATACATTATTTACTGTAATTGTCCCCTTTATTATCTTTATGGTTGTTTTGTATTTCAGCAAATATGTATCCTTAAGTTCAATGATAGGTATTGCCGCAATGCCAATTATTGCATTGATCCGTGGTTATTCACTCAATGTAATATTATCACTATTTATTCTATGGGTACTTGTAGTTTATCGTCACCGCAGCAACATTGAACGCATTAAAAATAAAACTGAAAAGAAAATAACCTGGTTATAGAAAGGAAGTTAATGATGCAACCTTATATTATTGGTATTGCTGGTGGGAGTGGAAGTGGTAAAACAACCATCACCCATTATTTATTAGAAAGGCTATGTCACAACAAACAGTTGATAAATAGCCATTTTTATAGGGGAGTAT
>CALCFG010000043.1 GCA_937900565.1 uncultured Erysipelotrichaceae bacterium | reverse complement strand
CCAATCGATTGGATATCATTCAAGAAAGAGGCACTTTAATTGTTGCAACTTCGCCGGATTATGCACCAATGGAATTTATTGATACGAATAAACAAGGGCAGGATCAATATGTCGGTAGTGAAATGGAATTTGCGCGATATATTGCCAATCAACTAGGGGTTAAATTAGAAATTAAAGCCATGGATTTTGGATTAATTATGAGTTCTGTGGATTTAGGGCAAGTAGATATTGGTATGGCAGGATTTGGTTATGAAGCTGAACGTGCTGAAAATTTTGAGTTAAGTTATGGTTATAATAAAGCGGGTGATTCAGGGTGTCAAGGATTGATGGTTCCTAAGGATCACTACGATGATTATCAAGCATTGCAAGATTTTGCCAATAAGACAATCATTGCACAATCAGGTTCAATGCAAGAATCTATTGTCAAACAACAAATACCGGATGCTTCATTGCAATTAGTATCTACATTAGATTTGGCATTAATGAGTTTAATTGGTGGTAAGGCAGATGCGTTTGCATGTAGTTGTGATCAAATGATGGCATTTGAAAAGAATTATCCGGATCTTAAAATGAGTCAAGTTATTTTTGAAACAGATGAAGAAGATTTATATGCGGGAAATATTATGTTGGTGCAAAAAGGACAAACAGAGTTTATCGATTATTTAAATGATATTGTTGTTGATATTAATGAAAATGGAACATTTGACACCTGGCATGCGGATGCGAAAGCTTTGGCAGATTCATTAGGATTGGAGTTTGAATAATAATGGGTTCAAATTTATCGATATTGGATGTTTTTTTAAAAAACTACCCACTATTTTTTCAAGGGCTAATGGGAACTTTGCAATTGGCATTAATTACTGTTTTCTTTGGAACAGTATTCGGTTCTTTATTGGCTATGGCAAGATTATCCAAATATAAAGTAATAAATTTTGTTGTAGGTGCATATGTAGAAGTTATTCGTGGTACTCCGATTTTAGTGCAACTATATATATTCTATTTATTTTTACCAATGGCTATTAGTGCACTAAGTTCATTAAATGAATATTGGTTTGTGGTTGGCGCACTTATTATGAACAGTAGTGCTTATGTTTCAGAAATTATTCGTGGTGGGATTCAAGCGGTAGACAAAGGACAAATTGAAGCAGCGAAATCACTGGGTATGAGTGATCGTCATACAATGATTAAAATCGTATTACCGCAAGCGATTAAAACGATTTTGCCTGCACTTGGTAATGAGTTTATTATGATGATTAAAGAAACATCGTTAGCATCAGTTTTTTTCATTAATGAATTAATGTGTACACAAAAAATATTGCAAAGTTCACAATTTCTAGTTTGGCAACCTTTATTCATTGTGGCAATTATTTACTTTGTTGTAACGTTTGGCTTAAGCAAGCTTGTCAATTTATTAGAAAAGAGGTTAGCTGTCAGTGACTAATAATCAAGAATTAATTAAAATTGTCGATTTACATAAAAAGTTTGGGGACTTACATGTATTAAAAGGGATTAATGAAGTGATTCATAAAAGTGAAGTAGTTTCCATCATTGGTCCTTCCGGTTCAGGAAAATCTACATTTATCCGTTGCTTAAATTTATTGGAGAAACCATCCAGTGGTCAAATTATTTTTGAAGGGGTAGATATTAATGGAAAAGGGGTCAATTTAGATCAACACCGTCAAAAAATTGGTATGGTATTCCAACATTTTAATGTTTTTCCGCATTTAACTGTGCTGGAAAATATTACCATTACCCCGATTTTAGAAAAGAAAATGGATAAAGCATTAGCGCAAGCGAAAGCGATTGACTTATTAAAAATGGTAGGCTTGGAAGATAAGAAAAATGAATTTCCAAAAAAACTATCTGGCGGTCAAAAGCAACGGTTGGCAATTGTTAGAGCTTTAGCTATGGAACCAGATGTCATGTTATTTGATGAACCAACCAGTGCATTAGACCCTGAAATGGTAAAAGAAGTATTATTGGTTATTAAGCAATTGGCTGATCAAGGTATGACATGCGTTATTGTTACCCATGAGATGGGATTTGCCAAACAAATATCCGATCGTGTCTTATTTATGGATCAAGGGATTATACAAGAAAGTGGGTCACCACAACAAATTTTTGATAATCCGCAAAACCCTAGAACGAAAGAATTTTTAAGTAAAGTACTTTAAGAAGAATACCCATTTAAAATGAAGTGAACCCCGAAAATTGGACAACCAATTAAAGGAGGTTCACTTTTTATTA
>CALCFG010000042.1 GCA_937900565.1 uncultured Erysipelotrichaceae bacterium | reverse complement strand
GCTTTGATGGTGTAGATTATGACAATCGTACCCGTAAAAACAGTATTTATCAATTTAAAGGAAAGTCATGGGATAAAGGGGTGGACGATGAAAATGGTAATTATGATTATTTAATGGGAGCTGATTTGGATTTTAGTAATCCTAAAATTGTTGAAGAATTGCATCGCTATGGAAAATGGGTATTGGATTTTACAAATGTGGATGGTTTTCGCTTGGATGCGTTAAAACATATTGATGATACTTTTTTCTTTTATTGGTTAATGGATTTAAGAAATCAAAGTAAAAAAGAACTATTCACTGTGGGTGAATATTGGAGTGGTGATATCAATACATTAGTTGATTATCTTGAGATAAATCAACATCAATTCTCGTTATTTGATGTTCCTTTGCATTATCATTTTGCAGCTGCATCCAATAGTAATGGAGAGCAAGACTTAGGTGCATTATTTAATAATACGTTAGTTGAGCGAATTGCTGATTGTGCTGTAACATTTGTGGAAAACCATGATACTCAAGCAGGGCAAGCGTTGCAATCGCCAGTATTGGATTGGTTTAAACCCAGTGCATATGCTTGCATATTATTACGTCATGAAGGCATACCTTGTATTTTTTATGGTGATTACTATGGGGATAGTAATGCGGGGTTAACTTCGTTTAAAAATAATATTGATAGTCAATTATGGGTAAGAAAGCATTGTATGTATGGTATACGGTATGATTATTTTGACGACGCTAATATTATTGGATGGAGTTATGAAGGTATAAGTAGAAACACTGGATTGGTAGTGTTATTTACGGACCAACAAGGTGGAGAAAAACAAATGCAATGTGGAGCACTTCATGCTAATTCTGAATACATTAATATATTTGATACCAATTGTACAGTTATCTTGGATGAAAATGGTGTGGGTAAATTTATTATAAATGCAGGATCATTAGCTATTTATATTCCAAGAGATGCACATAAAACTTATATTGATGAAATTTAATCGAAAATGTAAAAATATAGAATGAAATTGAGGAAAATACTAAATTTCATTCTTTTTTTGTAATGAAAGAAATTTAATATAAAGTTGAATATTAGAAAAATGAACTGATTGAAGTAATTGACATACAAAAATGTTAAATAGTTCGATGACTATGCATTTTTTGTGTTTTCTACTAAAAAGATACAAAAATCACAAATTTGGCAAAACTTTTGAAAAAATTATAAGTTAAATTAATTGCACAAAAGTGCAAGAAAGCGCTTTAAAAAATATCAATTTTAACTTGAAAGCGATTTCAAAGGGTAGTAATATAACAGTAGTTAATCTTATAAGGAGACCAACTATGATTTGTAAAGAGTTTTTATAAGATTTGAGTAGTGCATGC
>CALCFG010000041.1 GCA_937900565.1 uncultured Erysipelotrichaceae bacterium | reverse complement strand
GGCTAATAACCAGAATTGCCATTGTTGCGTTAAGAATAACGCGTAGATTGCAATGCCACAATAAGCGTATATGCATATACGAATTAGTTTACCAATATCATGACGATTGCATAAACGACCAAAGATAATACTGCTTGGGAATGCAACGATTTGCGTTACTAATAAAGCTAATAATAAACCGGTGGCGTCTAAACCCAACGCTGTTCCATAAGCGGTGGCCATATCGATAATGGTATATACCCCATCAATGTAAAAGAAGTAAGCAATAAAGAATAAAAAGATATGTTTTTGTTGTTTAACACTTTTTAAGGTTTGGTAAAGTCTACGAAAAGTATGTGTCAAAGCATTGAATGTTTCACTTTTTTCAATGTAGTGTTTTTGTTTGTAATGCTTTAATAACGGAATTGTACATGCTACCCACCATATAGCAACTACGGCAAAGCCACTAATCATGGCAATTGAAGAGGGTATGCCTAGGCTGGGTCCACCTAAAATAAGAACTAAGCAAATAATAAAAGGAATGCATGAACCAATGTAGCCATAGGCATACCCATTACTACTTACCCGATCAAAATCGTCATTGGTTGCCACATCAACTAACATCGAATCATAAAGAACTAAAGAAGTTGAATATGCCACACGGGCAATAACAAATATAATTAAAAATGTTAACCAATGAGAAATCCAACCCATTAATGCGCAACCTGCTGCTCCTAAAATAACAAGTACCATGAAGATGTTGCGTTTAAAGTTTTTCGTATCGGATAATGTACCTAAAACTGGCCCCAATACTGCCACACACAATGTAGCTATACTGGTTGCATAGCCAAAGTATGCCAAGTAATCAACACTGCTTAACGCACTGTTTTCTGCTAATGTATTGAAATAAATGGGTATGATTGTGGAAATTAATAAAGTAAAGGCTGAATTGCCCACATCATACAAGATCCAACTCTTTTCGAGTTTTGATAATTTTGTCTTCATAAAAATCCCCTATTTTTACAACTATTTTTCTTCAAAGTCATGATGAAACAATGGATCCAAGCTATCACGGTTGTGGATAAATGCCACATAATTATCAATCAGTTTAACGGCACGACTCACACTACTTTCCCAATGTGGTAATAATTCATTAACGTAAGGGAGTAAGCGCGGATCATCTTTATCTATCATGATCAGGTCTCGAAAAAATTTATTTTTTGGAATACTGAGTACTGAAGTAAACATTTTGAGTTTAACAATACCATTACAATGCAATAAGTGATGGACATTTACTTGCGATTGCAATGATTTAAGCATTGTATTGGCATCAAAGCTATCAAAGAAAGGCGAAATTACTTGGGCTAATGGTAAGCTAGGATGAATGTGTTGGGTTAAATCATATTTGGTGGGATCACTTACACCTTTAAGTGTTAACAATGTACGATCCAATTGAGTTTCAATCAAACTGTGAGTGAATTTCCCTTCCCTTTGGATGCGATAAATCATTGGATGAAATAAAGAATCCAAGGCAAAGTGACATATGAATCCACACAGATAAGCCATTGCTTTATCTTTTTCAGTATGTTGTAAATAGATTTGTTTGAATCGAGTGAATAGTTCATCGCCCATCATTAAATGCATGTCATATCCAACTTTATTTTTATCCTTTGGATTTAAAAAGTGATAATAAAAGACAATGTCAGGACCATGAACACCGACATTAAAATAATCCATGTAGTTTGGATCAAAATAATGTTTGTTGGCAATGTCGTGGTAAACACATTGCCCATGAAGATAATGTGTAAAGGTTGTTGGCATAATTTTCACCTCGCTAACAATTATAGCAAAAACATTTTAACGTAAAGTTAAAACAACGTAAATTGTTCACTTTGTGTACTATTGATCGTGAAAATTGTGATGAAAAGTTTTACTTTCCATTAAACTTACACATTCGAGAATGGATTAACTTTGTTAAACTAAGGTTATGGAACAATTATTTTTACCCAAAATTTTTATTATCAGTGGCAATTTAACGCAAGTATTGGGTGGTAAATTAGTTGCAATGTGTTATCGTTTGGATGGAATTCAACTAAATTATTCAAGCGATGCTACGTTTGCGATTGAACGTGAGAGCGAATTATTTGAAATTGGAGATATTGTATTGGCTACTGCCTTAAATCGGGCGCAATCGAGTCATTTATCATTAGAAAACCCGATTCAATTTGATATTAAAGGCAATGTGCATGGTGTCAAAGAAACGATGGTTTATGCATCGGTTTTAATAGTGGAAGCATTAGCGAAAAGCAATCGTTGGCAACTCAGTGACATTGATATGGCGCAATTTATTTCAATGGTATTAATGGATATCGATGATCAAATGTATGTGTTAAATGAAATATTAATGTTAGTGCATATTATGCGTCATCGCTGTGACTTGGTGTATGTGGATACTTTATCATTAACGTGTAAAGGCGTGGAATTGATTCAAGATGTTCCATTAACCATCGAACAAATTCCTACCAATGATGCCTTTGATTTTTCTACTGTCGCTGATTTTATTAAAGAATGCATTCAAAGTTTGCAAAGTTTAGCTATCTTTATGCCAATTCATTCATTAGGTCAAGTTAGACAAGCGGATTTGAGTGAATATGGAGATTATTTGGATGATAAAGCATTTCAAGCAGTACAATATGTTGTTTTTGAATCACAACTGAGTGATACGATTGCTGCATCAGGTCAACTGAGTACATCATTACTTATTAAGTATTTAAAGAAAAAGCCAAAATTTCCTTTCTTTGTTAAACACGAATTTGTTGAGTCTTTTTCACAAAGTTACGATTATATGGTTGTAAATCGTAAATACATTTATTGCTTGCATTTCAATTAAAACAACGCTTTTTGCGTTGTTTTTTATCAATAAAATATGGGTGAATTTTGGGATAGAATTCAAAGACTTTGTTAAAAAAATATTGTCATTGACAATCTAAAAATATTCTTTAAAAATAGTAAGGTATCAAACTAATTTATTCTGAAAGGGAAGCTTATGAACTATATTGCTCAAGAGATGAAAAAGACAAATAAAGCCATTAAACGACTTTTTGAAACGAATATTAAAAGCCATGTTGATTGTGATCTAACTATGATGCAGTCATGGACATTAACTTTGATTTATCAAAGTGATCATCCGTTAACGCAGACAGATTTGGTTAAAGCATTAAATATTAAAAAAAGTAGTGTGAGTTCCATGCTTTCTGTAATGGAAAAGAAAGGCTATATATATCGCAAAGCGGACGAAAAAGATAACCGTAAAAATGTATTAATGCTTGATGAAAAGGCAAAAGTATTGGTTGAAACGGTAAAGGCGCAAGTTAAGGCAACAGAACTGCAAATTCAACATATGCTTACTGAAGAAGAAGCAATTGTTTTTATGCAGTTATTAAATAAGATTCAAACACAATGTGTGACAGGAGGAGACAAATGATTAAACGATTATTAGGGTGTGTACGAGAATATAAAGTGTATGCCATCTTAACGCCAATTTTCATTATTTTAGAAGTTTTATTGGAAACGATGATTCCAACGGTTATGGGAATGATCATAGACCAAGGAATCATGGTCGGGAATATGAACCGTATTTTGCAATTGGGTGGTATTTTAGCCATTATGGCTTTATTCTCATTAGCGTGCGGTATGGGGAATGGTTATACAGGTGCCATTGCATCCACTGGTTTTGCTAAAAACTTACGTCATGATATGTATTATGCAATTCAAGATTATTCATTCACTAACATTGATGAGTTTTCAACGGGATCATTAGTAACTCGGTTAACAACTGATGTGAATAGTATTCAAATGGCATTTCAAATGTGTTTAAGAATCGCATTCCGTGCCCCATTGATGCTAATTACATCATTGATTTTAGCCATTCGTATTTCATCTAAATTATCAATAGTGTTCTTAGTGGCATTTGCAATCCTTTCGGTAGTAATTGGTTTTTTGATGAAGTATGTTATGCCAATATTCCAACGTTTATTTAAAGGGTATGACCGTTTAAATACGACAGTTCAAGAAAACTTAAATGGTATTAGAGTGGTTAAAAGTAATGTAAGGGAAGACTTTGAAGTTAATAAATTTAAAGATGCTGTGCAATACATTTACGATAACAATACTAAGGCCAATCGGTATATGGCGATGGTGATGCCAATAATGACCATTGTTATGTTTGGTACGATTCTTTATATATCGTATATGGGTGGATTGGATGTTATTGGCTTAACGTTATCAACGGGTGAATTAACCACATTGTTAACGTACGTAAACCAAATCTTAATGTCTTTTATGATGGTAAGTATGGTCATTGTTATGATTACTCAATCTCAAGCTGCAGCAAAACGTGTGGCTGAAGTATTGGAAGCGAAAAGCGATATTGTGAATAAACAACATCCTATTGAAACAATATCGGATGGTTCCATTGACTTTGAACATGTCAGTTTTAAATACAATGTGGATGATGAATCCAATGCATTAAGTGATATCGATTGCCATATTGCATCCGGTGAAACGATTGGTATCATTGGAACAACTGGTTGTGGTAAAACAAGTTTTGTATCATTGATTCCACGACTTTATGATGCCAGTGAAGGATGTGTTAAAGTAGGTGGTATTGATGTTAAAGACTATGATTTAAATACATTGCGGGATAATGTGGCCATGGTATTGCAACAAAATACATTGTTCTCTGGTACAATTCGTGAGAATTTACAATGGGGTGATGCGAAAGCGAGTGATGAACAAATCAGTCATGCGTGTGATATTGCGTGTGTAAGTGAGTTCATTGATAAGATGCCTAACGGATTAGATACTTACATTGAACAAGGTGGTACCAATGTTTCAGGTGGTCAAAAACAACGCTTATGTATTGCTAGAGCATTGTTGAAGCATCCAAAGATATTGATTTTGGATGATTCTACCAGTGCATATGATACGCATACTGATGCAACGATTCAACATGCCTTTATTACAGAAATTCCAGATGTGACAAAAATCATCATTGCCCAACGAATTTCATCTGTACAAAATTGTGATCGTATTATCGTACTTGAAAATGGTAAAATCAACGCCATTGGCAATCATGAGCAACTATTAGCATCCAATGGTATTTATCAACAAGTTTACCAATCCCAAACGAAAGGAGAATCCAATGAGTCAAAATAAAGCTATGCCAATGCATGGGCCTCGTCATGGTCATGGTGGTCCAAAAGCTTCTTTAAAAGATATGGACTTTTCTTTATTGGGTCGTATCTTTAAATATTTAGGAAAATATAAAATACACTATTTCTTTGTGTTAGTTTGCATTATTGTCACTGCCTTAGTGCAAGTAAGTGGTACAAAATTCATGCAAACAATGATTGATCTTTACTTGATTCCACTAATGGGACAACAAAATCCAGATGTATCCGGATTTGTTAGTGCCATTTTAAAAATGGGGTTCATTTATTTGATTGGGGCGGCTTCCTCCACAATTTATCAACAATTAATGGTATCCATTTCCCAAGGAACATTACGTAAAATTCGTATGGATTTATTTGAAAAGATGGAAAAACTTCCAATTTCCTTTTTTGATACGCATACCCATGGGGAAGTAATGAGTTATTACACCAATGATGTGGATACATTGCAACAGTTAATTTCGCAATCCATACCACAATTATTCCAACAAGGAATTACGGTGGTTACTGTATTTGTTGCCATGGTAACCACTAGTTGGCAATTAACGATCTTCGTGGTTGTTTTTGTGGCATTAATTATGATTATGGGTAGTCGTATTACAGCGAATTCAGGTAAATACTTTATGTTACAACAACAAAAAGTTGCGGATGTAAATGGTTATGTTGAAGAAATGATGCATGGTCAAAAAGTAGTGAAAGTATTTACCTATGAAGATCGTTCTAAACATGAATTTGATCAAAAGAATGAGGAATTATTTAAAGTAAGTTCAAAGGCCAATGCATTTAGTAATATGTTGATGCCAATGGTGGGTAATTTAGGTAACTTAGAATACATCTTAATTGCCATTTTGGGTGGTTATATCATGATTGCTCACCCAACGGCTGGGTTAACGACAGGTGGTATTGCGGCTTTCTTACAATTATCGAAAAACTTTACGATGCCAATTCAACAAATTAGTATGCAAGCCAATAGCATTATTATGGCAATGGCAGGTGCAAAGCGTATCTTTGATTTAATGGACCAACCAGAAGAAAATGATGACGGTTACGTCACGCTCGTTAATGCTAAGTATGTTAATGGACAATTGCAAGAATGCGATGAAGAAACATGTATTTGGGCATGGAAACACCCTCATCATGATGGCACATTAACTTACACACAGGTAAAAGGTGAGGTGCGTTTCTATGATGTTGATTTCTCTTATAAGCCTGAAAAACAAATTCTATACGATATTAGTTTGTATGCAAAGCCTGGTCAAAAGGTAGCTTTTGTTGGGGCAACGGGTGCAGGGAAAACGACCATTACCAATTTAATAAATCGTTTCTATGATATTCAAGATGGTAAGATACGTTACGATGGCATTAATATTCGAAAGATTAAGAAAAGTGATCTTAGACGTTCGTTAGGTATGGTGCTTCAAGACGTTAACTTATTTACTGGAACAATAATGGATAATATTCGTTATGGTAAATTGGATGCAACGGATGAAGAATGCATTGCGGCTGCAAAATTGGCCAATGCGCATGAATTTATTCAACGTTTACCTCATGGTTATCAAACAGAAATTAAAGGGGATGGTTCATCCTTGTCCCAAGGTCAAAAGCAATTATTATCCATTGCACGAACTGCAGTAGCTAACCCGCCAGTTATGATTTTAGATGAAGCAACGAGCTCCATTGACACACGAACTGAAAAGAAAGTTCAAGATGGTATGGATGCATTAATGGCCGGTAGAACAACATTTGTTATCGCCCATCGATTATCCACTGTTCAAAATGCAGATGTTATTATGGTTATGGAAAATGGTCATATTATTGAACGTGGTAACCATGAACAATTAATTG
>CALCFG010000040.1 GCA_937900565.1 uncultured Erysipelotrichaceae bacterium | reverse complement strand
TTAATTCTTTCATCATGAACACTACAACACTTGGATCAATATCCCCACAACGAGTACCCATCATAATACCTCCCAATGGAGTTAATCCCATTGAAGTATTAACGCATTTACCACCATCAACAGCACTAATACTTGCACCATTTCCTAAGTGACATGTAATAATTTTCGTATCTTTAATATCCACACCCATTAATTCAGCCGCATGGTGAGAAACGTAATCATGACTTGTACCATGGGCACCATAACGACGAACTTTATGGTCTGTATACCATTGGTAAGGTACTGGGAATAAGTACGAATCTTCTTCCATTGTTTGGTGGAATGCCGTATCAAATACAAACACATGTTCAATTTGTGGTAATGCTTCTTTAAATGCACGATAACCAATTAAGTGTGCTGGGTTATGTAATGGTGCTAATGGCGCCAATTCAGACACTTTATTTACTACATCTTCATCTACTTTAACGCTACCCGCAAAGTAAGAACCACCTTGCACGATACGATGTCCTGCTGCAGAAATTTCATCTAAACTATCCACAACTTTATATTCAATCAAAGCTTCCAACAATAATGAAACTGCTACTTTGTGATCTGGAATTGGTAATTGTTTTTCGTGTTTTTCACCATTAACTTTTATGCTAAATGCACCCATTTCTAAACCAATTCGTTCAGCGATACCACTTGTTAATACCGTTTCACTTGGCATATCAAATAATTGAAATTTTAAAGAGCTGCTTCCAGCATTGACAGAAATAACTTTACTCATGAAATCCTCCTTAATGTTATTCTTCATTTTCTAATAATGCTTTCACTAAAGCATTGATATCCTTGTTATTATACGCTTGAATTTTCGAATATATGGCCATTCTTTGCGTATATTTACTAATTAAATGGAGCTTTTGTTCATAATCCTCCATAATTTTTGTGCAGCGTTTAATCGTATCGTACACTGCAGCACGAGAAATTTGATAATTGCTTGCGATTTCACCAAAGGAAATATCTTCATAGATATGATCGTATACCATCTCTTGTTGCTTTTTAGTTAAAAGTGGTCCATAAAAAGCAAACAATGTGGCAATTCGTTCTTCCTTAGTAGACATCGTACATTTCCCCAGCCAATCCACCTAAATAATCGGATAAAGTAAATAATTTTAAATCATCCACACCTTCACCTAATCCAACATAATAAACTGGTAAATTTAATTTACGTTTGATTGGTAAGACGATACCACCTTTTGCCGTTCCATCCATTTTAGTCAAGATGATGCCGTCCAAATTGGTTGCTTCATTGAATAATTCCGCTTGACTCAAGCCATTTTGTCCAGTTGTCGCATCCAATACCAATAACGTTTGATCTGCATCATGTCCACATGATTTAGTTACAACACGACTCATTTTATTTAATTCAGCCATTAAATTAATTTTATTTTGTAACCTTCCAGCAGTATTACAGATAACAATATCCGCTGCTTGTTGTTGGGCAAATTTAATACCATCCATAATAACTGAACTTGGATCTTCTTTATCTTTACCCGCATAACAAGACACATTTAATCGTTTTGCCCACTCTTGTAATTGATCGACTGCCCCTGCTCTAAACGTATCGGCTGCCACTAAAACGACTTTCTTACCCTGATTTAAGTACATATGCGCAAGTTTAGCACTGGTCGTAGTTTTTCCAGAGCCATTAACACCAACCATTAATAAAACCGTTAAACCACTTTCTTGATATTTCAAGTCAGGAATAGGATTTTCATTGTACATTTCGTCCATAATTTCAAACAACATATCCATCACGGAATTAAATGTAACAAAGAATTTTTCTTCAACTCTTCCAATTAAGCGATGACAAATTTCATCAGCTGTTTCGATACCCACATCCGCTTCCAAAAGCATAATGGTCACATCTTCTAAGAAGGTATCATTGACACCTTTAAAGTTTTTACGCATCGATTCCACATGACCACTTAGTGCTTTACTTGTTTTTTTAAATCCAGATAAGTAAGCACCTGAATCCTTGCTTCGGCTAAGTTTTTCTTTAATATTGGCAATAAATCCCATTAGCTTACCTTCCTTTCAGTTTCATCCGCCAAATCAATGGCTTGTTTTAATTCTACTTTTAACATTTGCGATACTCCTTGATGTTGCATCGTTACGCCATATAAAACATCCGCTTGTTCCATTGTACCTGGACGGTGAGTAACAACAATAAATTGAGTTTGTGGGGTAAAGTTACGAATGTATTTGGCAAAGCGTTCTACATTTGCTTGGTCTAATGCCGCTTCCACTTCATCAAAAATAACTAATGGAACGCATTTTACTTTTAAAATAGCAAACAATACACAAATAGCAATTAAACTCTTTTCTCCCCCAGAGAAAAGACGAATATTTTGAATCGCTTTTCCTGGCGGTTGAATATCAATATCTATACCAGTATTTAAAATATCATTGCTATCTTCCAATACCAATTTTGCCTTACCACCCCCAAAGATATCTTTAAATGTACTATCCAAATTGGCATTAATACGTTTAAACATATCATAGAAACGCTCACTCATCACTTCATCCAATTGATCAATAGCGTTTAATAGACGATCTCTTGATTTTAACAAATCATCCACTTGATTCTTTAACGTTTGATACCGTTCGTTAACCTTTTCGAATTCTTCGGGTGCACTCATATTAACATTACCTAAAGCATCAATTTCATGACGTAAACGTACCACTTCGTCACTTGTTTCAATATCAACTTGAACATTTGTATTGGCTTTGGCATATTCATACGTTAATGCATACGCACTAGCAAGTCGATCCATATTACTTTCCAAACGAGTTTCCAGACGCGCTAGTTCAACTTTTAATGAATTTATTTGCCCATTTATATCATCCAATGTTTTACGTAATCCACGATTTGCTCCATCTTTACGCTCATTTTCAGCATTTAATCGAATGCGTTGTTCCCGTTTTAATTTTATATCCGCTGTTAAATCATCTCGTGTTTGATAGGCTTTATTTAATTGTTCAATTAAAGAAGTATCATTGGCACTCACTTCCACTGGCATTGCTAAATTCGGAGCAAGTGCATCCAATTCTTCTTTAACCCGATAATAAGAAGCTTTCTTTGCAGAAACAATAGGTTCCAATTGGGCAATTTCAATTTGTAAGTTTAAGCGTTTGGATTCATTTTCATTGCGTTTGTCCACCAATTCATTGATTTGCTTATCAATCAATTGACATTTAGCATTTTGACTTTCATAGTCTAGCTTAACACTTTCATATTGTGCTTTTGCTGTTAATAAGGAAGTATTATTCTTTACTTGGCCTCCTGTCATTGACCCACCTTTATGAATAACATCCCCATCCAAATCCACAATTTTATAATTGTATTGCAATAGATTGGCTAATTTATTACCATTTTCTAGATTATCCACCACCAATACATTGGCAAGTAAGATTAAGACAACAGGATCATATAAACTTTCACATTGCACAAAATCACTAGCAAGTCCCAAATAGCCTTCGCAATTTTGCGCAATTATTTCATGTTCACGGTAAATGCGATGTGCTTTACATACCGTTAATGGCAAGAAAGTTGCCCGCCCACTCTTATTTTGTTTTAAAAATTGGATAGCATAGCGCGCACTGGCCTCATTCTCAGTAACAATATGATATAAACTACCACCCAAAGCAACATTTATGGCTTGTTCATAACCAATATGTGGTGTTAAGCACTGACCAACAACACCAAGTACCCCATTAAGCGAAGATTGATGTTCCATAATAGATTTAACACCTGCTTGATGGTTAAATGGTTCTTTTAATGTATTTTCCAATACTGCCATACGAGATTGAAAACGATTCAATCGCCCATTTTCTTCAAACCGTTGTTGATTCAATAAAGTAAATTTTTGAGCTAATGAATTGTTTTCAACACCCAATAATTCCAATTGTGCCACTAAGGCGTCATAACGACTTTGACGGTCATTGTATTCAATTTCATATTGCTTTAAGCTTTCGGTTAAGCTTTTGATTTTTTCTTCATTGCTACCTTGTTCAATGGCATATTTGCGCTTTTCATCCATTTGAATCTTGGCCTGTTCAAAACGCGCAATATCATTCACCACTAACATCAACCGCTCTTGTGCTTGATTAATTTGTTTATCCAATTCATTAATTTGTTTTTTTATGGACAAACCATTCGTATCATTTAAATTTAAATTCGCTTTAGCCATTGCTTGTTTAGTTTCCAAATCAAACAATAGTTTTTGATTGGATTCTATCGATTCTTTAATACGATCAATTTCATCCACCAAAACCGCTACTTCAATTTCTTGCAACCGTTGTTTCTTTTCCCTATAAATTAATGCTTTTTTTGCAGCTTTTTCTAAAGGCACAACTTGGCGTTCTAATTCATTAACAATATCCACACACCGATCAATATTTTCTTTTGTACGGGTTAAACGGGACAAGGTTTCCATTTTTCGTTTTTTATACTTAGCTACTCCTGCAGCTTCTTCAAAGATTGCCCGACGCTCAATGGGTTTTGCATCAGCAAATTGCACAATGTTCCCTTGGCTAATCATACTTAAGGAATCTTTACCAATACCGGTATCTAGAATCAGATCAATAATATCTTTTAGCCGGCAATTCTTTCGATTAATACAATATTCGCTTTCGCCACTATCTCGATACAATCGACGCGTAATTTCAATTTCATCCAAATTTGAATTCAAAGCATGCTTGGAGTTATCAAATACTAATGTTACTTCAGCAACATTTACTTTGTTTCGGTTCACTGATCCAGCAAAAATAACATCAATCATACTTGAACCCCGTAAGTTTTTAACACTTTGTTCACCCAAAACCCAGCGAATGGCATCGGTAATATTACTTTTACCACAACCGTTTGGACCCACGATTCCAGTAATTTCATTATCAAATTCGATAACGACTTTATCTGCAAAAGATTTAAATCCTTGCATCTCTACTCGTTTTAAAAACAAGGCAGTCTCCTTCCCTAAACAATCACTACTATTTTAGCAAAAAAAGCAAATTATTTTTATCATTGCATACAAAAATTGTTGTTTACCTTTTATGAAAAGATGATCAATCAATAGCAATGATATTGCTAATATCAAAAATTTATCAGATAAAACGTTTTATAATTAAAACATGGAACTAAATAACAAAGAATTATTCAAACAATCATTTAAAATGGCTTGGCCAGCTGTGCTGGAAAGCTTTTTTGTCGCTATGGCCAGTATGGTTGATACAATGATGGTAGCCAATTTAGGGACCTACGCTGTGGCATCGGTTGGGTTAACGGTACAGCCTAAATTTATTACATTAGCGCCTTTTCTTGCCACAAATATTGCAGTATCTGCGCTTGTTGCCCGTCGCTATGGGCAAAAACGCCAAGACAGTGCTAACCAGATATTGCTGACCGCATTGCTTTATACATTATTATTGGGATTAATTATTACCATTATGAGTGTCGGTTTTGCTGATACGATCATCACTTGGTGTGGCAGTAATGCGGATACTCATGAAAGTGGAAAATTATATTTCATTATTATTCAAGCTGGCATGTTATTTAATATCTTGTCCTTAGTAATTAATGCAGCCCAGCGTGGCAGTGGTAATACCAAAATTTCCATGACAACTAATGTGACGAGCAGTATTGTTAATATTATATTTAACTATTTATTAATCGAAGGTCATTTTGGATTCCCTCGCTTAGAAATGGCAGGCGCTGCTTTAGCAACAGTTTTGGGGACAGTGGTTGCTAGTATAATGAGTTTTGCTTCCCTTTTCCGGAAAAATTCCTATGTATCTTTTCGCCATATACTCCAAACCAAAATCAAACCAACAATGGAAGCAATGCAATCCATCTTGCGTTTAGGCATTAATTTCTTTATTGAAAACCTAGCGATGCGCGTTGGCTTTCTAACAACTGCAATTATCGCTGCCAACTTAGGTACCGATGCCTTTGCCGCCCATCAAGTGGGTATGAACTTTCTTAGTTTAAGCTTTTCGTTTGGTGATGGAATGCAAGTTGCTGCAGTAGCTTTAATTGGTAAAAGCCTAGGTGAAAAAAATGGAGCGTTAGCCAAACGCTATGGGCATATGTGTCAACGTATTGGGCTTGGTATATCAGTAGTTATTGCCTGTGTCATGTTATTATTTGGCAAGTTATTGTTTAGTTTCTTCTTTAGTGAAACTCATATTCTAGACATGGGCGTATTAATTTCTCGATTTATTATGATCATTACTCTTTCACAAATCTCACAAGTTATTTTTAGTGGATGTTTACGTGGCGCTGGGGATGCAAAATATACATTATTTGTATCATTATTATCAGTAACCATTATTCGAACATTTATCACATTAGCATTATGTGGAGGGATTGTTGATTTAGGATTAACTGGCATTTGGATTGGTATTTTATCCGATCAAGTTTCCCGATTCATTTTGTTGTATCACCGTTATCACGAAGGTAAATGGGTACAAATTACCATTTAACTATTAAAAAACTGACTAATTTGAATCGATTAGTCAGTTTATAACCTTTTAAATAAAGCGTTTTCATGTATAATATTTTTTAAATTAAAGAAAGGTCATTAGTTATCTAATGTAAAATAAAGTCATGCGAATTATTACAGATACTTGTTCTCAATTATCACCAAATCAAGCCAAAGCCATCGGAGTGGATGCGGTGGCAATGCAAATTGTTTTAAATGATGCATCATATAAAGAATTTATTGAAATGGATGCTGATCAATTATTGGAAAAAATTATTGTCGATCATATCGTTCCTAAAAGTTCTCAACCAACCCCTTATGATATTAAAGCCATCTTTGAATCATTGGATGCCAACGAAAAAGCGTTGGCCATTACAATTTGCGATGGTCTTAGTGGCACGTATCAAACATTTCAATCCATGAAAATGACAGCAGATGAACCAAGCAATATTTATGTTTGGGATTCTAAAACCATCGCTGGTCCGCAACAATATCTTGTTAGATATGCCAAACAATTAGCTAGTGAAGCAAAAGATATGGATGAAATCATAGAATTATTGGAAGAAAAAACAAAGACCAGCTATTCTTATTTGATTCCTACTGACTTTAATTATTTAGCACGTGGGGGTAGATGTTCTCCATTAACTGCTAAACTGGGTGGTTTGCTGAATCTGAAAGTATGTGTAATGTTAAATCGCGAAACGCGTAAATTGGATAAATTTGCCACCTCACGTACTTATAAAGCATTATTAAAGAAAATCATTGAAGACTTAAAATCTCGTATTGATTTAAGTCATGCCCAACATTTCTTTATTGCTCATGCCAATAACGAAGTAGGAGCTTTTGAAGTTGAAGATGCGTTAAAAATCGCGTTCCCAGAAAGTAACATAGATATTATTCCACTTTGCCCAACATGTATCGTTCAAGGTGGACCTGGTTGCATCGCAGTTCAAGTAATTGAAGAATAATATTTTGGAGTGATTATGCATCACTCCTTTTAATTTAACTTTTATCTTGGATATAATGATAAGTATGAAAATTAGAAATCCTTACCCTTTTGCAAGTGATAACAAACGTTACACAACCTTTACATATTATTGTAATCAAACCTATGGCCATAAAGTTGTTAAGATACCTTTACAGGCTGGATTTACTTGTCCTAATCGTGATGGGAGTAAGTCGATTGGTGGATGTTTATTTTGTAGTGCATACGGTTCTGGTGAATTCAATTTAGCGCATCAAGCCCCTATTGTAACTCAATATCAGCAAGCCAAACTAAGATATCAGAAAAAGTGGCCCACTAACCATACAATGCCATACTTTCAATCATTTACCAACACTTATTGTTCGTTAGAGCATTTACAAAGTAAAGTTAATGCTTTACATCCTTTCTCAAATGAAATTGATGGGTATGCATTTGCAACCCGTGTAGATTGTATAAGTAATGATATGCTTGCATATTTAACTGAATTAAATAACCAAAAAGATGTTTGGGTTGAATTGGGATTACAAACAAGTAATGATGCCACTAAAGTTGCATTAAATTGCATGCATACGAACAATCAAGCATTACAAACCCATCGACTATTAAAACAAAACGGCATTAAAACCGTTATTCATATTATTAATGGATTACCCAATGAAACTACGGATGATATGCTAGCAACCATAGATTTTGTTAATCAATTACAACCCACTGCCGTTAAGTTCACGATGTTACATATTTTAGATAACGCTCCATTAGGACAAATATATTTAAATAAACCATGGTCCCTATTATCCATGGATGAATACTTAGATATATTATGTTGTCAATTGCAACATCTTAATCCACAAATTGTTGTGGAAAGAATTTGCGGTGATGGCGATCAAACACATATTATTGAACCGAAATGGACCAACATAAAAATCCAAGTTATGAATGAATTGGATAAAAAAATGGCTAAAGAAAACATTATGCAGGGAGAATTATTTAAAGCGCTTGACACATGATATCATAATGATATCATTTAGATATATCAGGAGGTTTCCGTATGGAAGAAAAAGTTTTAAAACCCAAAAATGGGCTTGTTGTTTTAGTTTTAGTGATTGCTTTATATATTTTATCCATAGGTGGGTTCATTGCTACAGTAGATTCAGTGGATAGTTGGCAAGCAACATTAATTGATCAAGTTGTATTTATTACTTGCATTGCATGGTTTTGCTTGGGTTGGATTGTCTTAATAGGAATTAAAGTATTAAAGCCAAGTGAAGCATTAGTGTTAACGTTATTTGGTAAATACATTGGTACTTTAAAACAAGAAGGAATATTCTTTGTCAATCCTTTCTGCGCTGCCATTAATCCCGCATCACGTACTAAATTACGTCAAAGTGGGGATGTTAATGACGGTTCAAGTTCCAATTCACCGTACAGTTCCAATGATGGAGTTGGTAAACGTATTTCATTAAAAGTAATGACATTAAATAATAACCGTCAAAAAATTAATGATTGTTTGGGCAATCCAATTGAAATAGGAATTGCTGTTATTTGGCGAGTAAAAGATAGCGCAAAAGCTGTATTTAATGTGGATAACTACAAAGAATTTCTATCATTGCAATGCGATGCTGCATTGCGTAATATTGTTAGAATCTATCCATATGATGTAGCAGATAATGTCGATACGACTGGGGATGGACAACCAGACGAAGGCTCATTAAGAGGTTCCAGCGAAATCGTTGCATCACGCATTAAGGATGAAATTCAAAAACGCGTCGAATGTGCCGGACTCGAAATTTTGGAAGCGCGTATTACCT
>CALCFG010000039.1 GCA_937900565.1 uncultured Erysipelotrichaceae bacterium | reverse complement strand
TTGAATGTATGGATAGGATGTATCGTCCATGAATTGAATATTGTATTTAGGACGATATTTCTTAATTAAATTTATTTCTAAGATTAATGCTTCCTTTTCACTTTTAGTCACAATAAAATCAAAATCGGCAATATTTGATACGAGTTTGGTAGTCTTAAAATTGTGACTTCCCGTAAAGTAAGAACTCACACGATTTTTTAATTTTTTTGCTTTACCAACATAAATAATATTCCCTTCACTATCTTTCATTTGATAGCATCCTGGTTCTAATGGTAACGTAGCTAATTTATCTTTTATATAATTGGATGTCATGAAATTAATTTACTTTAAATAAACAACAGTAGCACCAGTTGCTCCTTCACTGCGTGGCGCCAATTCAAAATGATCAACATAACGATTTTTCCTTAGGTGATCATGAATACCTGAACGTAATCGTCCTGAACCATCCCCAGTAATGACAACGATACGTTTTTGATTAGCAACCAATGCTTGATCAATAAATGAATCGACAGCGCTTATACCTTCTTCAACGGTATGGCCTAATATATTAAGGCGTGTTTGCACTGGGGTTGGAGTAAAGTCTTTCGCTACTTTTTTAGCCACTTTTTTAACTGGCATTTGGGCAATGGTTTTACTTAATTTATTTAATTTGGTATGAATAGTTTTACCGTTAAGCAATGCATCAACTTTATTCCCTTGAATGGATATTGAATTGGATCCATTAATTTTTGCCATATCACCAATCTTTAACGGTTCATCATTAGTTTCAATAATATTCGGATTCAGTTGTTTTGCTTTAGCCTTAATAATGGCAATTTCATTTTGTGGCATATGCGGTTTAATGGAAGCTAAAAGACTTTCCAAAGTTTCCATTTTCGTTTCCATGTTAGAAGTTAATTGTTCCAATTTATCTTGATAGGTATTTTCTAGCTTTTTTAGCTTATCATTGTAAGCTTGTTTAAAGCTTTCCTGTTCATTCTCAAATAGTTGTTTTTGCGCCTCTAATAATTCAGCTTGCTCCAATAATTCTTTTTCTTTAGTAGCCAACATTTTCATTAATCGTTCAGATTGATGTTCTTGTTGGACTTTTAAATATTTCGCTCGTTCAATAAGTTGTTGATCTAAACCATATTCACTGGCAATTTCAAATGCATAAGAAACGCCTAAGGAACCTTGGATAAATTGATACGTCGGTTTCAATTGATCAACATCAAAATTCATTGCCCCACAGATTACACTTTCTTGCGTTAAGCCATATTCTTTAATCGATTGAAAGTGAGTAGTCGCAACAACATAACATCCTTTATCCACCAATCGTTCCAATAACGCTTGACCCAATGCTTGGCCTTCTTTAGGATCCGTTCCAGTCCCTAATTCATCCAATAAAACAAGTGAATGTTGACTTGCTTTATCTAACGCAACTTTCCAGGCATGAACATGACTTGAGAAAGTCGATAATGATTCCACAATGGATTGTTGATCCCCTATATCATCTAAAATCCGATCAATAAGACTTAATTTAGCTTCATCCGCTAAAATTGGTAATCCCGAAGCCATCATATAAAAAGCAAGACCAATAGTTTTTAATAAAACAGTTTTCCCAGCCGTATTGGCACCCGTTATTAGAATAATCTTTTTACCATTAGTACAGACAATATTATTCGCAACAACTTTCTTAGCGTCAATTAATGGATGACGCACACGAACCAATTCGTAACCATAATTATCATCTTGCAATTGTGCAACGCACCCTTGGTTACTAACACCCCATTTAGCTTTTGCCATAATACTATCAATTAATACACACGTTTCCATATTGGCCAACAATGCATCTTTATGGGACGCTATTATTTGACTGCATTGTACAAGCAAAGCATGAATTTCTTGTTCAATGTTAGCGTTAATCGAGGCAATTTCATTATTGTAATGAATAAAAGTATCCGGTTCAACATAACTGGCAAGTCCGGAAGCAGACTCTCCGTGTTGATAACCATGAAATTTATTTTTATCTTTCACCATTACAAGCACGCAAACTCTTCCATCACGTGTCATTGTGAAACTCTCTTGTAATGACGCTTTATTGTTTTGAATAAAATGGGCAATCACTTTATCAAAACGTCCTTTTGTAATAGCTAATTCTCTATTTAAATTTAATAATGTTTCACTGGCATCTTCTTTAATTTCACCTGCATCATCAATGACTTTATTCAAAAAAGTCAAAAAAGATGCATCGATTTCCAATGTAGCAAATAATTCATCCAAATGTATCGTTTTCACTTCATTAAAGCTACGATATTGCTTACGCAACGCAATTACCGCACGTGCGACTTTCATTACTTTTAAACATTGATTGCTTGTTAAAACGATACCTTTACTCACCGCATTTAACTCATAATTAATATCCATTGTTTGTGGAAGTTCAATATCATAACCTTTATTTACTAACGCAAAGGCATCTTTTAAACGGGCGCTGTCCCTTTTAATTATTAATCGATTAAACAATGGTTTACTTTCTTGAATAGCTATTTTACCTAAATCTGTGAGCGCATACGCACTGACATTATTAATTAATGCTTGATATTCAAACGAATCTAACATTTTATTCCTCCACAAAAAGATTGGCCGCTTCTTGAATTAGTTGGTCAATTTGCTCTTGCGACAATTGAGCAAACTCACTCATACTTTCACTTGATTTTTTAATAATACTACTTAAATCATACGCTTTATTTAATGATGTAAAGACTTCCTTACTTATATTATTGATTGGTGCTATCACACTGGCGTTCACCATGGCTGTACCATTGGTAAAGACAGGCAAACTGAAAACCCACCCCATCAAAAGAATCAACAAATATGTTTTAATTATTCCGAAAAACACTCCTAAATATTGATTGCATTTACCAAGTAAAGGGATATTTTTAAAAGCTTTTAACACTTGACGTAATAACAAGGATAAGACTTTTAATCCAATAAATAATATTAAAAACCAAACCAACAAATTAATTAAATAAAATAATGCAACATTGATCATCATATCCAACAATTCATTGTTTGCAATGGTTAATTGCGTTAAAACAGATTGCGGGACTAATGGTAATACGGAGGCCAACGATATCGCAACACTGTATGCAATAAATAATATTAATACAAAAGATACTAAATCATATAAAGATAACGCAAACCCATCTTTATAACCTTTCCATACACAAATAATTAATATAATTAATGCCATTACATTAATGATCATTTCAAAATTTTCAAATAATTGAATCATAAAATCTCTCTTTCTTATTCTTTACTATTTTACACGAATCAAACAAACGATTAAAGTCTATGCTAAAATGGTTACCATGAGTGAAAATATTTCTATCCAATTAAATAATCAGCAACAAAATGAATTAATACAAAAATATCAAAACAGTGCAATTGCTTCTAAAAATCAATACGTTCGTTTTTGCGCAAAAGTTGACGCAGTTACCATTAACCTATATACTTCCGGTAAAGTAGTCTTTCAAGGGGTAAATGCAAATGCATTAGCCACTCCATTTCTAAATCCCCAACTCAAAAAAGAGTCCAATCCATCACCTAAGATTATCTCAACTGTATTACCTCAAGCAGGAAGTGATGAAGTTGGCACTGGGGATGTATTTGGGCCTATTGTAGTAGTTGCTAGTTATGTGGATGAAACCATTTATGAACAATTACAGCCATACAATATTAACGATTCCAAACAATTAAGCGATGATTGGATCTCAGAGGTGGCTCCAAAATTAATGAATATCGTTCCTTATGCCAGCTTAATTTTAGATAATAAAAAATATAATGATGTCCATCAACAATATAATTTGAATGCGTTAAAAGCCATATTGCATAATAGTGCCTATGCGCATTTACAAACAAAAATTAAGCAATTACCTAAACTTTGTGTGGTCGATCAATTTACACCGGAAAACTCATATTATCGCTATTTAAAGAACCAATCGCCCATTATTTCTAACTTAACTTTTCAAACCAAGGCTGAATCGAGCTTCATTAGTGTCGCAATTAGTTCCATGATTGCCCGCTATTTATTTTTACAAGCCATGGATCAACTATCCACTCAAGTTGGTTTTACCTTACATAAAGGCGCTGGTAAACAAGTGGATGAAGATATTAATCGATTAATTAACGAAAAAGGAAAAGCAATTTTACCTTATGTTACAAAATGTCACTTTTCGAATATTAAAAAAAAATTATAGAATACCTTATCTTAGCTAAGGATAAGGTTATTTTATTGTTTATTCTTGTGCTTAGCTTCTTCTTTTAATTGTTCCAATTGTTTCGGATATTGGTGATGTTGTAATTGCGGAAATGAATGCATTAATCGGCGTTCAAAAAAGTTTACTTGATGAATGGATTGCTTAAATTTATCCGATAAATCATCACGAATATTATGTTCAGCAAGATATTTTTCCAATTGCTTTAAATCTAATTTATTGTCTATTGTTCCATATTTTTCAATCAACTGTTCACGCAATTGATTAACAGTTTTTAAACGAATATTAATACCTAACGCGCTACGTATCGCTAATGTTAAATCAACAACAATGTCGAATTTAACAAACATACCCTACCATTCAAATTAAAAGGTCGCTTACTATAATCCCACCAACGCGCATTAAAACATTTTTCCATTAACCATGAAGTCACATATTCTAAGGTTGATGTTAATAAAAGACCACCAATAAATACGATAAGTGCGCTGTTTGGCAAGTATTGCAAAAAATACAAAGTAATCAAAGCTCCAAATCCATATATCGGACAAAATGGACCCGTCAAAAATCCACGATTGATCCATTCACCTTTTGCCAAAGAACAATAAATAGACTCACAACACCACCCTAAAAAGCTATAAATAATTAAACATAACAAAATGTCGATTAAACTTAATTGATTCATAGCTTTAGTTTAATCGTCTTAAATCAACCCAACATCAACAAAATGATGCAACTTAATTAAGTTGCATCATTTAAATATTTTTTAATTCTAAATATTTTCTCATTGTGTAACAAAGGATTGATGGAGTTGATTTAAGAAGATTGGATCATCCAATAATTCAATAATATTCGTAGAATAGATTGAACCAGCAAATAATTTGAGTTCTTCATAGATTTGATTGAAATCTTTCATATCCGAGTAACGCCGTCCTATATGATCACTGGCAGCATCCAAGCTATCCGTTACTTTAATAATATCCACAAACACTGTATGATGACTATTTTCAAGTTTAGGATATCCACCATGGCCATCATAACTTTGATGATGGAACGTAATGGATTCACTTAAGCAAGGGTTGAGTTTAATATCTTTAATAAAGATATTTCCAATTCTGAGTGTAATTATATTTGCGCAAATTCACAATCCGTCAGTTTACGATGATTTAGTTTTACAATTGGTAATTTAAAATACGAATCATATTTTATGCTATTATAAGCTTTATAGATTGATTTAAAGTATGGTATTAAATTTAATTGGATGGAATATGTATAATAACTAACGAAGTATTCATTTTCAATTTGTTCATCTACTGATAGGTTTAAATGAGCATAATGCAATAATACCGTATAAATTTCAAAGATTAAGTCAGAATCCAAATCTGGTAATTCTTTTATTACTTGATCAACAAAATATTGTAAATAATGATAATCCTCATCACTCATCGCATAAATATCTTGCGAGGAAAAAATAAATCATCCAATAATTGATTATTCTTCTGTAACATTTGATGCAATGCTTGATTGTTTTCAACTAATTTTGCAATATAGGTTTGCTTATCAAGATTTTCTTCAATCTGTCCCGGATACTGAACACATTTATTAGTATTTTCAATATATTGCGCAACTAAACTTTTATATTTATCCATTACTGTTATTGCACACGTTTTTCAGGATAAAAAATAGTAAAATGAAGCGATGATATTACACCAAATCGCTTCATTTCTACTTATAGTTAGTTTTTACTATCAGCTAAGATAGCATTGGCGGCATTGCGTCCAGAAACAAAAATTTCAACGATTGCATTTCCACCTAAACGATTACCCGCATGGATACCACCTGTAACTTCACCTGCAGCGTATAATCCAGCAATAGCATTTCCTTCGCCATCCAATACGTGACGTTGTGTATCCACAACTAAACCACCCATTGTATGGTGAGTACTTGGTGCCATTACACGAATACGTAAACGTTGTCCATCCAATTGATAGCTTCCATCTTCACCTACAGTACCAACTGTTACTGTAGATTGATGTTTCGAAACACCATCACTTGGTTGTTCACCCGCTAAGATTGATTGATCATATGCTTCAACGGTTGCATAGATATCTTCAGGTTTAGCACTCATACCAAATTTATCTAAAATAGATTGTAATTCTTCTTTATTTGAGAAGTAATATACACGGTTTTCAACATCTTCGCTACCTAATTTAACAGGGGTTGTTCCTTCATATTCATCATATGGATAAGGATAAGTAAGTGGTGTATTGGCGTTTGTAATTTCTAAGAAAGTACCAACCGTACCATTAACATTAACACCATTTCGGAATTCACCTAAAGATAAAACATCACGTTCAGCAGATTCATCAACGAAGCGTTTACCAGTCGTAGGATTAATATAGACTCCATATAACCCATTACCAAACGCTAGATCCCCGTTATCAATCCAAGAAATTGGCATCATTTGGGTAAATTCCATACCTGTAGTTGCAGCATCCAATACTTTTGCCATTTCGATACCAGAACCAGTTAAAGAACTACGGTTTGTTGTACCTGTTTTATTGGTAATATAGGATACATCCCAATAATCATTGCTATCAATTACTTCATTAATATTTGCTGCATAACCACCAGTTGCAATGACAACGCCAGCATTTGCATGCAAAGTGACAGGTGTACCATCATATTTAACAGCATTAACTCCTGTTACACGACCATCTTCAACAATTAAACTTTCTGCTGTCGTACGTGTCATAATTGTATTATTTTTAGCTGTAGACGAAGTTTCTAAAATCGTGGTTTTAGTTGGTAAGAAGTAAGTTCCCCAGTTACCACGGGCTTCCATTTCACCATCACCATCAATATCACAACCTAAATTAATATTTTCGCGATACCATAAAGCTCCAATTAATGTAATGGCTGCACCATCATTAAATTTAGCGCCTTGATCTTCTAGCCAAGTTTTTAAATCATACCCTTCTTCACAGAATTGTTTAACTAAATCAAAGTTACCGTAACCCGCCATAATAAGTTTGGAAAATATGTAAGTTAACTGTTGAGAACAAAGTTAAATCAGTTTCTGCTTCACCAGCTGCAATGTGCTTATCGGCATAATCAACATAGGCTTTAATTTCTTCTTTTAAAGCTTTTAAAGTTGATAAATATTCTTGATGAACACCAGCTTGTGCCACTAAATCAATTTCACCTGGAACGTATTCTTTATCATCAAAATAATGTTCATCAAATGGTGCTTCATTCCAACTTAAAATTGTCTTCAATGTATCCAATTGACCTTGCGTTGCCTTAACTTTAGGATAAGTTTTACCATCATAATCCCAAGTCGCTTCGGTTGCTTCTGGATTTTTTGGATCCCAAACTAAATAATCGATAACAGCTTGGAACCACCAGAAACTAATGTATTGCCACCAATATTAGCATTAGTTTCAATTACTGCCACTGTTTGCCCATTTTGTGCTGCTTGCGCTGCAGCACCCATACCAGCACCACCAGCACCGATAACAACGACGTCATACGTACCTTCAACAGGTTCTCCTGCTTCATGTTTTACAGTATTGGATTTGAAGGTATCCATATTGGTAGCGTTTGCTTGGGTAGCAGCGTCATTTAGAGCTTCTTTAATTGCTCTTGAAGTGAATGTAGCTCCTGCGACTGTATCAATCCCGCTGCCATTAGCCGTAATGGCATCTTCAAACATAATATCAAATGCTGGAGTACCAACATATTCTGTTTCTTTATGTTCTTTCACTTCAATGGTTTCAATGGCATCTTCACTAAATGTAACATCCAATGTTACTGGACCATTATAACCTTGGGCTGTGCCACTATAAGTTCCAGCAGTGTATTTTAATTCTGCGGTATTAACTTCTGCACCTTTGGCTAATTCAATTGCTTTTGCCGTGGCTTCCTTAACACCTTCGCTTGTTAAAGTTGCTCCCGCAACAACATCAATTTCTGCACTTTGTTTTTCTAAAATAGCTGCCGCTAATTCTTCTAAATGTGCACCACCAATTTCAGCAGTTTCGCTATCCCCCACTACTTTAACATCTTTAATTTTATCGGTGTCTGTAGTAATAGTGACAGAAATTGTACCACCAAAACCTTGCGCTTCGCCAGTATAACTACCTGCAGTATATGTGCCACTTTTGCTTGAACATCCTGCCAAAGCAGATAATGTCATCAAGCAAGCAACACTTGTTTTGATAATTTTCTTCATATTATCCTCCTTGTTAAAAATAAAATAAACCTGATAGTAACTATCAGGTCAAATGTTTTGTGAAAAATATATTATTAATTTATTATTTGCGTTGATTTCCTTGCACTGACACCATAATTCCATGTTTAAACTTGCCATCTTTCATATAACTCAAGACAATTCTTCCTGTGATATCTTGATGTGGTAAATGATTAATTTCAATATAATCAATTAATGGTTGCATTTGTGCTTTCGTTATCTCAAACGGATTTTCGGTTTCAAATACATATTGAACCGTTTCATTGGCCAAATATACCTCATATTGTGGTAGATCCAATTTTAGCTTTAATGCATTGTGTTTTAAAATACCTAATCCAGTTTGTACATTTAACACTTCTTGTGTAGTGGAAAATAAACTCTTTTTATCAATTTTGATCGCCATAAAAGAAAATGGCATACAATTTGCTAGTATTTCAATGCTTTCTAATTGTTGCTTATTTAATTGAACCGTATTGCCAAGATTCCATACCATCCATTGATCATCCAATAGTAATGGTGCAAATTGATTTTCGTGATGGTTTAAAATTTGATAGTAAACTTGCATTTCTCGTAAACGCGATTGCATCATGTGTTCAAAGCGAATTTTTTCTTCCAATTCAACAATGTAAGCATCGGTCCATTGATTCAACGCTTCCAAATCCTTTGCTTTACTTTCTTTACATTCATCCACACTCATGCCAAAACTACGTAGCATTAATGCATGGTAAATATTCAATGCATCATTATTACTAAGTTCTCGATAATTATTTTCTTCGTTACGTTTACCTTGAATCAAACCGATTTTGTCATAATATCGAATTTTGGTTGCAGGAATACCCAACTGTTTGGCAAAATCCACGACTTTCATAAAACTTTTTCTTTGCCAATATTTTACCTTAGCCAGCAAGATAATACGTAACTAAATTATTAGTGATTAGCTCTTGTTTCACTAAATTGTTTCAATTGATTCATTGATGGTAATGCCGTTAATGCCCCTTTTTGACAACAAACATAAGCAGATACCAGTGAAGCAAAATCAAGCATTGCTTGATAAGTAGACTCACTAATATGCCTTAACGAATAATCTGTTTGGTTTAATAATTTATAAATAAATGCGCCAATAAAACTATCCCCTGCACCAGTGGTATCGACTGCTTGGATTGGTAACGCATCACAAGCAACATGAAAATCATTTGTAAAAAGTTCACATCCTTGACTACCCTTTGTATAAATAAATACTTGCGTAACTTCATTGAGCAATGCTTTACTGGCAACTACTGGATCGTTTGTGCCGGTAGTAAATTCAAGTTCTTCTTCACTAATTTTTATAATATTTGCTAAAGGCAAAAAGCTTTGCACTGTTTGCTTTAATGCATTTAAATCATCCCATAACGGAAAACGTAAATTAGGGTCAAAACTAATTAAGCAGTGATTCATTTTTGCAAGCTCTATCAATTTTAAATGCGCTTGTTTCATTTTACTTTCAACTAAATCCACGCTGCAAAAATGAATTATGCCAGCATCATTAAGACATGCAGGATCAATGTCGTCACAGTTATAATATAAATCTGCAGCGTTTTTACGGTAAAACATAAATTCTCGATTTCCATCATTCGTTAGGCTAACAAAAGCTAAACTTGTTTCATGCGATGGATCTTGTCGTAAGTAAGAAGTATCAATTCCTGCACTATTCATACAATCAATTAAATAATCACCAAACGCATCTTGACCAAGTTTGGTTAATATTTTTGCTTTACCACCAAGTTTAGCTACTGTACCCGCAACATTTGCTGGCGCACCACCTGCTGCTTTAGTAAATGATGGTACATCTTTTAATGCACACCCTTGGCTATCTGGTATAAAATCAATTAACGCTTCGCCTATTACGATTAAACTTTTATCATTCATATTATTTACCCTTGATTCAAATTAACAATTCTTTTCTTTTTCAACTAATCCATCATTTGTTAATTCATAAATCTTATCACAGACTTGCTCAATATATTTTCGATCATGTGAAACACTAAGAATAGCACCATTAAATTGGGCAAGCATTTGCCGTATTACCGGTTGAGATAACGGAGAGAAATTTCTGGTTGGTTCATCAAGAATTAATACATTTGCTTTAGATAATGCCATTTGTATCAAAAAGAGTTTCGCTTTTTGCCCACCGGATAACATAGAAATGGAATGATTCATTTCATCAAAGGTAAATTTTAAAGCACCTAAGTAAGTCATCACTGTTTCTTTTGATTCTTTTGTCATTTCCATTAAATAATTCACAGGATCAATGGATAGATTTAATGCATCCAAATAGTTTTGCGGCATATATTGCATAATGATATCGTTACGCTTAGCTAACTCTTTCGCTATTTTTTTGATTAATGTTGTTTTACCACACCCATTTTTGCCAATGATACAGACTTTACTGCTTCCTTTAATGGTTAAATCAATATTTGTTGCTAAAAGTTTGTCTTCAATTGTTAATTCATCCAAATGATATTCCAATACTTTTTTACCTTCTTTGATTCCTTTAAAATCAATATTGAATTGAAAATTAATGGATTCTTCCACATCCACTGCGTGTGTCATTTGTTCATCTGCCTTATCAAATCGTTTTCCCATCGATTTAACCGTATGCATTTTATCTTTTAAATTTTTCGCAACATTTGGTGCTTGACGCGACACATTACGTAAGGCGTGTTCAACACTTTGATAAACTCGCATGTATTTTTCATCGCGTATTCTTTTTGCTCTGGCATCATTGGCTGCTTGTTGATTTGTCTTTTCAATACTAGCTGCTCGTGTTTTCGCATAAGTTGAATAATCCATATTAGCCACGGTTACCTTACTTTCTTTTTTACGTAAGATACGTTCCATATGAATTACTTTATTGGCTGTATGTTCAATTAATGTTTCATCATGGGAGATAAACAATACAATTCCATCGAATTGATTGATAAATTGTTCCAAAACCTCTAATGTATTCGTATCAATATCATTACTGGGTTCATCCAATAATAAAATACTGGCTTTTTTTAATCGTAATGCCATTAATTGCAATTTTACCTTTTCGCCACCCGATAAACTTTTCATCAATTGATCCGAATAATAAATACTGCCATCTAAGTTAAATTGTCGAGCCAATTGATTTAATTCATTAGGTAACGCCTGCCAAAACATTTCTTGATTGCTAAAATAATCATAAATAGTTTGATTTCCAACCTCCGTTGGTAATTCTTGGGGTAAATAAGCCAAGGATTCATTGATTGAATTGACACTCCCTTTAGCTTCAATATAGTCACTAACTAATTTCGGATTATAAATGTATTTCAATAATGTGGATTTACCATTACCTTCTTCACCAATTAAGACAGCTTTATCCCCTACGTTTAAAACTAAATTTAAATTATTTACGATATCTTTTAAATCGTATGTATGCGTTAATGTGAGTTGATTGACTTGTAACATAATTCCTCCGTACAAAGAAAACGCATAAAAACCATAAAAAAATTTAAGTTTTCTTTGCTTTTTGTTTAATGGAATTATTTACTGCATCTTACAATCACCACTAACCTTTCCGCAAGTATTATACATAAAGAAATTTTAAAGGCAATAAAAAATGATTAAGCAATTGGTTAAATTAATTGCTTAATCGTTTAGATATTATTGACGGATTGATTATCAATGATTCGTGGAATTAATTTATCTTTTGCTGCTTGTAAGAATGGATAGGTTTCAGCATTATCCGTTACTTCAATGGTTTCAATTGTATCTTCACTGACTGTTACTTCAACTGTTAATGGCTGAAGTAATGAAAATCCGCTAGCACTTGCCGAATAAGTTCCATGTTCCATTTTTACTTCGGCCAATTCACTTGCAGTGCCATTATTTTCATTGATTGCTCGCTTAACTAATTGTTAATACCAATGCTAATGCAAGAAGTAAAGAAGCTGCCTTATTCATCTTTTCTACCTTCTAATTGTTAGGAATCCAAACAATTTATTATAGTCGTAGTTTTTGAACATAATTATCCTGAATCACTAAAAAAGGATCATTTCTGACCCTTATTTGTTATTGGCTTGCTTTGGATAATTAAATTTTTTAATTAATGATTCGAATTGTTCAATTTCTTCATGATTGAATTGTTTATAGCATTTAAGCACAAATTCATTAAATAATGACTCAATGACATTGACTTTGTCTTGACCTTGTTGAGTTAAATATATACGTAAGACTCGCCCATCTTTTGAATCCGCATCGCGTCTTACTAAATTCAATCCAACCATTTGACTCATGATTTCACTAACAGTGGAACGTTTCATCATACTTAAATTCGCGATTTCTTGCTGTGTCATCCCTGGATGATCCGCAATCATATGTAAAAATTTTGCATGCACATCTTTTGTATCCAATGCATTTAATTCGCTCGTATAATATGTATAGAAACGACGTAGCAATTCAGTAAAGCGAATTAAAAGCGTTGCATTGATTTTCATGTTATTTTCTTCCATGGCATAATTGTATGATTTAAACTTTGTTCTGTTAATTGCCATCTATAATTCACAATCAAGTAATATAACCAATAGCAAGACAATTTGTCTTGTTATGAATCAATTACGCTTGGTTTTTCTTATGACGACTAATTTGCTTATCTCGGATTTTACGAATAAATGGTAACCCTTTTTCAAAAATAATATTGCTCCATTTACAAGAAAGAATGAACTCACCAATAAAGACATCAATTTCAGGATCAAAGGAAGATTTAAATGTAAATAATCCATCATCGAGACTTCCCTCTACTCCACCAAAGTTAAAAGATGTGCAGCCATTTGCTTTTGCCCATTCCATAGCTTTATAACGTAATGTATAGGCTGGGTGGTATTTCCTAAAATCTTCATTCAGTCCTGAATATAATAATTCACACGTAGAACCATCACTAACAAGTAATAATGCTGATGCATCAATTATTTCGCCATATTTTGCCAATAATGTCTTACTTTCGTCAATTTCTTTTTCTAAGCGATTAACTTGACTTTGCCATTGTTTACTTTTCTTTGGCGCACTATCAAAATATAGATTAATTTTTTCTTGATATTCTTTCTTTAAGTTTCCCAAGTGTTCTATAACTTCGGGTAAATTAACCGTGGCCACCAAAATTGTACTTTGCGGGTAATTGGTCAATAAATCATTAAAGTATTGCGGATTGCGTAAAGCGATACCTTTGCGTTTTTCTGTATATTCAATTAATGCATAAAATTTATCACAATCATTAGATTCATTAATTGTTAATCCATGATCTAAATAATGACATACTTTTTCTCGTGTTTTACGAGGTAAACGATTTAAAATATCATTATCATCAAAGACAAAACGTAATTGATAGCGTGGTAATGTGGTTTCTTCAATTGATTTGGTTAATCCGCGGTAATGAACCCACTTATGTTTCATTAAAGGTTTTAAATACAATTGGGAATCATATTCATCCGCTTTTTTCTTATCTTTAATACTCACTTTATTTACAATCACATTAGGATCAAAGATAACTGTAGAAATCCCGTGATTGGCACAATACAATCTTAAATTTAATAAAAAAGCTTCAACCATGGCTTCGTTGGTATAATCCATTAAAGGACCGCGGGGTATATAGGCCATTTTAAATCCATATTGACTTCTTACCAAAACCAAAGCACTGGCAACTAATTCTCCATTTTCTTTTAATCCACATGTAAAACTATTCCAATTGGGCTTCATGTTAGCCCAATTGGCACATTGATGAATACTTTTTAATGGATGACTCACCACAAATTTATTGTATTCATCCGCATTAATCCTAGTTACAAACTGATACATTGCACCCATTAATAAGTCGCTGCCTCCATACCAAATACTTCTTCCATGCACAAATCATTATCATGCATATAGTTTGCTAAATCATTACCTACGTAACGGTAATGCCACCATTGACCATAATACCCAGTAATACTTTCCTTACCTTCAGGATAACGTTGAATAAACCCATATTCATGTGCATGTTCTTTTAACCATAATGCCGCCTGGCTTTCTTCACATACACTCGCATCATGTTTACTACGTAAACTTGAATTCAAATGCGTCCAATTACCATTTTCACGTGATACGATATCTACCGCTAAACCTGTTTGATGTTCACTAAAACCTTGATGTGGAGTTACCATATCAGCAAATTCTTTGCCAACTAATTTTGCATAATTAGTATATAAATCATTTTGATAATAATAGGAAACATATGCTTCATTGACATACAAGTCAATACCATCTGCTTTCGCTTGTTCAAACATTGGAATTAAAGCTTCATTGGCTTCCTTACGAATGGTCATCTTTTCAATGGTCGCATTCACTCCCACAAATACTTGATCACTTGGAACATCGGCTGCTGTTAATCCATGTTGTTTGTTTACTACTTGTGTAATGGAACCAAATGTCGTTGTATCATACCCACTCGTATCAAAACTCGCTGTTGGAACAGGTGTTGGTTGTGGTGTTTGCGTAGGAACAACTTCCATAGTTGGTATTGGCGTCGGTGTATTTACGGATGAATTTATTGCTCCATCTTTTTGTAATTTCAAGAGCAAGATACCAGAAATAGCTACCAATAAAATTAATACAATTAATAATCCAATCAATAGTTTGGATACTCGATTATTGATTAGCGAATTTTTATTTTTAACTACATGACGTGATTTCGGCTTCACTTCTACCTTGGTATTTTTAACCTTTACTTTTTTTGCTTTTAAATTGCGCATATTTTCAAATTCACTCTGAGAAAAATCATCTTCATACTTACGCATACTTACCCCCTTCTTTTTTTAAAAACTTAAGGTGGAAAGAATCCACCTTATTTAAATATTAACTAGCATTGCACCAAATGGAGTGCAAATCCTGCCATTTGTTCAACGAAATAAATTAATGTTAAATTACCATATTCATCATAACGTGCTGAATCGTAATTGAAATTAAACCCTAAGGCAGTGTAATAATGGACAGCTCGACTAACATTATTTACACCCAAACCAATATGCCCATTCATTCCGCGTTTACTATCTGGTTTCATTACCTCGACATAATTACTGCCAAAAAAAGACAAGAAAGTTTCTTCTTTTTCACCATAGAATAATTTTGCAAATTCATTGCCCATTCTATTAGCTTGTTCATCCGATTCACTGTTAACACCTATATGAGCTAGATGAACATTTAATAATGCAGCAATCGCCTTTTTGACAGAACGGCAATTATCCAATAATGCCATATTATCATGAACAACATAAGCCAATACATTATCCAAATAACCTGTATCCTTAATGTCACAATCATCTACTGTATTAATGATAAAAAAATTGTTAGGGAATTTCTTTTCAATTTGCGTATTAAAATTAATCATAAATAAATCATAACTATCTTTTAAACGTGCCACATCTTTATCTGTCTCACAATAAGGAATAACGCGAATTCCATTCTCTTGGTATTCTTTACTTAAAGATAAATCCCAACATGGTAGTAATACAAAATCTGCATGATTATTTTTATAATCAAAACTTTCTTCGTGTTTCAAACAAGAGATACCAATAACAATGGAATCATCTTTATCATGAATTGTATTAATTAATGTTGAATCATTACTATTCAAAATAAGAGTTGAAATTCCGAGTTTATTTACCGCACTAATGGCATGTAAATCTTTAGCTTTGCTTGTAAATGATACGATCAAGCCTTGTTCATTGACTGTTTGGTAAGCCTTATCCATAAAATATCCACCTTTAATATTTATATCGTTGGTTTAATTATAGCAAAAATCATATCAAAAGAATTGAAATATTGTATTTCATATCTAATGCTACATATAAAAGAAGAACACACAAGTTGTTCTTCTTAGATAGTCATTTAAACCAATAACATTCGATCGTTACTCAATTCATGACCAGCGCATTCTTCAAATTTAGCTAACAAATCTTCAACTTTTAAGTTCTTCTTTTCTTCCCCTTCAACAGAATAAATGATTTGACCATTATGCATCATAATTAAACGATTACCATATTTAATGGCGTCTTTCATATTATGTGTAATCATAAGGGTTGTTAAATGAGACTCTAAGACCAATTCTTGTGTTAAATTCAATACACTGGATGCAGTTTTAGGATCCAACGCAGCAGTATGTTCATCCAATAGTAATAAATTCGGTCGTTGCAATGTAGCCATTAGCAACGTTAACGCTTGACGTTGTCCACCAGACAATAAGCCAACTTGAGAACTTAATCGATCTTCCAAACCTAAACCCAATCGTTTTAATAAGACTTTATATTCTTCTCTTTCACCATTACTAATTTCCCAATGCAATCCTCTACGTTTACCACGGCGTTTAGCCAATGCTAAATTTTCTTCAATTTGCATGCTCGCTGCTGTACCCATCATTGGATCTTGGAATACACGACCAATATACTTAGCCCGTTTAAATTCAGGTAATAAAGTTATATCCACACCATTTAAGATAATTTTTCCACTATCCATTGGGTAAACACCAGCAATCATATTTAATAATGTACTCTTACCGGCACCATTACCACCAATTACCGTTACAAAATCGCCATCATTCAATGACAGATCAATGTTACGTAATGCTTTCTTTTCATTAATTGTTTTAGCATTAAATGTTTTACTTAAATGAGAAATTCTAAGCATGATTTTCCCCTTTCATTGCCATTTTATATTCTTTCTTAATGGCATTATTTTTCATTAAAGTTGGCATTGCCAATGCAATGGCAACTAAAATTGCCGTAAAAAGTTTTAAATCATCTGTATTTAAACCCATTTGTAGTACTAATGCCACAATTAAGCGGTAAATAAAACTTCCCAAAATTACAAAGGCAAACTTTTGTAAAAAAGACGCTTTTTTAAAGAATGCTTGTAATAAAACTTCCCCTATAATAATGGCTGCTAATCCGATTACAATAGCACCTTGACCGAGTTTAACATCCGCAAATCCTTGGCTTTGTGCAACCAATGACCCTGAAAAAGCAACCAAGGCATTACTAATCGCCAAACCAATAATGATCATTGTATCCGTATTAATTCCTTGGGCTCTTACCATATTTAAATTACATCCTGTTGCACGAATAGCACTTCCCAATTCAGTACCAAAGAAATAATAAATAATTAATATAACCGCTATGACAAGTAGTACCCCCAATACAATAGCCGCATTTGTTTTACTTAATCCGGTTAATGAAGCAAATTGAGAAAATAATGTATCTACACGCAAAAATGGTATATTTGCTCTTCCCATAATACGTAAATTAACACTATACAATCCCAATTGCGTTAATATACCCGCCAAAATTGCCGGTATTTTAAATTTTGTGTGTAATAAACCTGTCACCGCGCCTGAAATCGCACCAATAACAAGCGCCATTAATGTAGAAACAATGGGACTCATATTTAAATTAACACATAACGCAGCGCTAATTGATGCGCCAGCAGCAAAACTTCCTTCCACTGTTAAATCCGCAATATCCAATACACGGAAAGTAATATATACGCCCAATGCCATAATACCCCATAAAATTCCTTGGGATAATGCACCTAATGACACTGATAATAAAATTGAACTATCCATCAAATCCTCCTTGAAAAATGAATGCGTGTCTAAAACACGCATTCGATTGTAACAAATTAGTTAAGTAATTAATAGACTTTAGCGCCTTCAAATACATTAGAATCCATTGACAAACCACACGAGTCTAAACTACTTTGGTTAACTGCCAATGATAAATCTGCATCATCAACAAAGTATACTGGCATTTCTGCTGGATTTTTACCCTCTAAAATTTCTATGGCCATTAACCCTGCTTGATAACCTAATTGATAGTAATCCACTCCTTTGGAAACCGTACCACCGGCTTCGACTAAAGCAGGTTCTCCCACAATACTTGGAATTTGCATTTCATTTAATGATTGCGATATCATTGGCATACTTTCAGCCATTAAGTTATCAGTAGGAATTAGCATCGCATCCACTTGACCCTTGACACTATCCACTGTGGATTGCACATAAGAAGAATCGGAAGCAGTAAAATGTTTAACACTTAATCCTTTTTCAGTTAACAATGCTTCCAATGCATCAGCTTGAATTTTAGAATTATCTTCACTGGAACAATACATAATACCAACAGTTTTAGCATCCGGTACAACTTCCAATAATAAATTAACCATCACATCAACATTTACCATATCACTCGTACCGGTTACATTTGTTCCTGGTAATTCATTGCTATCCACTAATCCAGATGCTGCAGGATCTGTAACTGCAGAAATAACTAACGGAATTTCGCTTGTTTTTTGGGCAATACCTTGTGCAACTGGTGTTGCTATACCATAAATCAAATCCGGATTATTATTAATGACAGTTGTTGCAATTGTTTCCACATTACTGGCATCATTTTGTGCATTGTATGAATCAAGTAAAACTTTAGATTCATCGTAACCATTTTCTTCTAATGCTGCAACAAATCCTTTATTCGCATCATCTAATGCCGGATGTTGCGCATATTGAACAATGGCAATATGTGTTAAATTTGAATCAATCTCGCCGGATGATGTCTTAGTTTTATTTGAACATCCTGCAAGTAAAAATGCACACGCAAGTGCACCTGCTAATTGTTTTCTCATAGTTACTCTCTTTCTTTTTATTTTTAATAATTATTCGACAACCAATGCCTTATTTAACAATTCAGCATTTACTTCAATACCTAAATTGGTTGCACTGGTTTGATTAATGACTAACTCATAACTATCATCCGATAGTGTTTGAATTGGCATATCTGCAATATTGGCACCATTTAATACATCAATTGCCATTTGGGCACTTTGTTGGCCTAAAGCATAGTAATTAACGCCATATGCAGCTAATCCACCTTTATCAGCGACATCAGCAAATCCACCAATTACAGGAATACCTGCTTCATCCATTGTCGCAACAATAGTACTAATAGATTCTGCCATTAAATTATCCGTTGGCACAAACATAACATCAATTTGACCGATAGCGCTTTGCGCAGTAGATTGAATCAATGTGGAATCCGATACTGTATATTCTTTATAAGTTAATCCTAACGAGTCCAATGTTTGTTTTGCTAATTTCGCTTGATAAATACTATTTTGTTCACTTGAACAATACATCACACCCACAGTTTTTACCTCAGGTAATAATTGTGTAACAATTTGAATTTGTGTCTGCATATCCGCCAAATCACTAGTTCCACTCACATTTACCCCTGGTTTATCATTGGATTGAACCAAACCACTGGCAGCAGGATCGGTAACAGAAGTAATAATAATCGGAATATCCGTTGTTGCGTTAGCTGCAGATTGTGCAGCAGGCGTAGCATTGGCAAATATTAAATCTACCCCTTCATTGACAAATTTAGTCACAATGGCTTCCGCATTCCCACTATCGCCTGATGCATTTGCATATTCAATGGATATATTTTCACCATCTTTATAACCTAAGTTAGTCAATTCGTCTTTAAATCCTTGGGTTGCATCATCTAAACTGGAATGTTCCATGTATTGGATAATCCCAATTTTATAAATATCTTCGCTTGCTTCACTTGTTTTTACTGAATCATTCTCGCTTGCTCCACAAGCCGACAACAATAAACAAGAAAGCAACGCACAAATCACCTTATTGTTCATAATAAACTCCCCTTCTAATATGTTCTATAGTTTAACAAAGAACATGAAAAATAATGAAAATTCTTTGTTTAAAGTATGAAAATTTTTTCATATGTATTATAAACACATCTAACAAAAATGTAACACTTACAATCGCTTAATAAATTAATGGAGATTTTACGTGAAAATATTGCTTGTAGAGGACGAATACTGTCTAAATATATTGCAAAAGGATTAACTTTAGATGCTATGTTGTAGATTGTGTATATGATGTCGAACAAACCTTATATAAATATCAAGGCAATGAATACGATTTAATTGTGCTTGATTTAAATTTACCCATTGCCGATGGATTGGATGTATTAAAGTAAATCCGAAGCAAAAATTGCGCCTCAAAAATACTTATTTATCTGCACGTACCAAAATTAATGATTTTGTTTTAGGATTGAATTTGGGTGCAAATGATTATTTAACCAAACCCTTTGATTTTATGGAATTGGAAGCACGAACACGCAATCTATTAAGTCGAAAATTTCATCAAGAAAAACAAATTTTAACAAATGATTTACTTTGTTTAGATCATCATCCAAACAAGTAACCTATAACCATCAACTCATTAACTTAACACGGAAAGAATATAGAATTTTGGAATATTTAACGATGCATCCAAATATAGTTGTTAGTGCTGAAACACTAAACGAACATGTATGGACTAATGATTACTATTAGCAGTGCGTTAACTTATATCATGGCGGGTAAAGCATTAAACCTTTGCGTGATTTAACACTTGCAACGCAAAACATTGACGTTACCTATTTATCTAATCGATTAAAGCTGTGGATTCCCATGATGAAGTAATTGAATTAACATAAAATTTTAATTCTATGTTATTGCGATTGAAAAATAGTTTTGAAATACAAGAACGCTTTACTGCCAATGCTGCTCAAGAACTGAAAGTTCCTTTAGTAACATAAAATCAAGTGTTCCAGACTACTACTTGATTCAACTAACATTTATCAGATTCTCAATAAAATACAACTTACATATTAGATAATGTCAATCGCTTTTGTTAACCGTAGATAATTTCTTCTTGTTAACGCTAATATAAAAATGTACCTAAATTATTATATTGACATTTACACAGATCATTCTTGGTGCATTGATGCAGAATAAAAAGTCAACAATTCATTTACCTCAAGAACATCCCCAAGAACAATGTATAAAATGATGATACCCTATGTAAAGCCAAGCTACAATTCAAGGATGTATACTACAACCTCTTTGATCAAGCACCAGAAGCTGGGGAAAAGAAAGGTAAACCAAGACCCAACTAGAATGAAATGCAGGAAATGTTCTTCAAGGACGCGAATATCCCTGATGAAAAAATCCATATTCCAAGCATGGAAAACTACGAAACATTTGACGAAGAAATTGCAAGAGCCGGTGGTATTGATGTCATGCTGATTGGACTTGGATTTGATGGCCATTTCTGTTCCAACTGTCCAAGATGTACGCCAATGGATGCTTTGACATATGCACGTGCCAGACACATAACAGTCGAAGCAAATCCAAATTATCCAAATAATACATCACACCCATATTCCATCACAATGGGACCTGCTTCTTTAATGAAAGTTAAGCACTTAGTATTGATTGTAAATGGAAAGCATAAAGCAGAAATCTTCAAAAAATTCCTGACAGAACCAATCAGTGAAGAACTCCCAGCAACAATCCTGCGTCTGCATCCTAACTTTACAGTCATTGCAGATGAAGATGCCGCAAGTCTGCTTTGTGAAGAAGATATTAATGGACCAGTTAAAAAATTAGACTAAATACGAAAAAGCCCAGATATCATTCTGAGCTTTTTTGATTAGATCAAATCATTACTCCATGCATGCATGCTTTGCATCCAGAAGAGTCAACAATTCTGTGATATCAGAAATCGTTGCATTTGGTTTCTCTGCTTCGATTTTTTCACGTTTTTCTTCATTTGTGATAAAACCAACAGTATATACACCAGCATTCTTGCCAGCCTGTACATCTGAAACATTATCACCAACATACATAACGCTGTCATGGCCAACATTCAACATTTCACATGTTTCAATGATGCCATCCGGTTTTGGTTTTGCATGTCTATAGCGTTCAGTGCCAACAACAAGATCAATATATTCCTCAATTTCCAGATCTTCAACCCAAGTCTCACAAGATTCAGATAATCTAGAAGTTACAATTGCCACAACATAACCTTTTTTCTTCAATTCCTTTAACACTTCTTCAACATGCGGAAGTGTAGATACTAAGTGTCTGCCAGGCAAAGATTTCTGGAATTCCGTATATTCCTTCATCAATACATCTGTATTCTGATCAGGAAATAACTTTTTCAATTCATCTCTTAAAGGTGGACCAAATACTTCCTGTTGTACTTCTTTTGTGAAATCTTTGATATTTCCATACTTTTGAAATAAGTATGCAAAGCATCCAATGATCATCTGTTCGCTATCCATGATAGTTCCATCAAAATCAAATAAAACAACTGGTTTTCTTTTATCAAAGAATCTTGAATATGACCACAATAGAATACCAATCACTTCCACAACGATACAGGAAGGAAAGTTTCTAACAGCTAAAGGATCCCAATGGAATGCCATTGCAGCAAGACGATCAAATCCCGTCAACATAAACATGACCGCAAATGCATCGCCTCTTCTACGTAGTGGAGAATACGTTCTCATTACGCAATAGATGATCAAGAATTCAAAGATGTTGATTCCAACACAATACCACACTGAAGGCAGTTCCAACGCTCTACCTACACGCGCAATTGTAATTGTCAATAACAATGCCGTACTAACAACATCCATCGTTCTGCGGAAGGAAAGATGATGTTTCTTGCCATAAAGCAGTATCACAAGAGATATTGCCTGTAAAGAACCAAGGATATCGATTCCACCATCACCAATCGCAAATACATACCAGGCATACATGGAATAATTCTTCATATTCTCAAGTACCCAGAAAATTCTTCCACCAACAATACCACTCACCAGAATCAGTACAAGAAGATCATCTGAAACTGCCTGTTTATACCCATGTGCTTTCATTGCCTGAGACAAATAGAGATATCCAACAATGCACCCCAAGACTAAAGTGAATGCATACCACTTGATTGTAATTCCCCCAACCGAAACAATCGTGGATAAATCAGGGAACCAAATCATGCTTTCCCCTCTCTTTCATTTGCCGCAACCATAAAATCCTTAAATCTTTCACGGATTTCATCTGCACTGTTAAATCCAGCTTCGCTCAATCTGAAATTTGATACTGCAGATTCAATCAACGCAGCAGTATTTCTACCAGCAGAGACTGGCAATACAAGTGTAGGGACAAGTACATTCAATATTCTTGTATAACGCATCGTCTCATCACCTAGTCTGTTATAGTCTGCATCTGCTTCAAATGGAACAAGCTTAATTACAAGATCCACATCTGCACTGTCAGAAATAGCCATCGCACCAAACATTTTTTCAACATCAATAATACCAATGCCACGGATTTCAAGCAGTCCTTTAATGATATCTGGTGCATGTCCTAAAATATGGTTATGAATATGAATTACATCAACTCTATCATCAGAAATCAATACATTTCCTTCACGGATCAATTCCAATGCCGTTTCACTCTTACCCATTCCGGACTCACCCGTCAATAGAACACCAACACCACGAATACTCATCAATGTCCCACTCATTGTATCTTCTGGTGCAAGTTTTTCATCAAGATATGTAATAATATCTGCCATCAGACGATATGTTTCCATGTTTGTTCTCAAAACCGGGAAATTTGTACTTTCCGCAACCTCTTTTAAAATTGGAGGTAAATCATTATTTTTGGTAATAATCACAGCAGGTGTCAAACCATCTGTAATCAAAGGAAAACGTGATCTTTGATCTTCTTCAGACATCGTACGAATAAATTCAGATTCCCTATTCCCAATCACCACGATTCTACGTGGTTCTGTTTTTTTATATACACCACACAATTCAAATCCAGGTCTATTAACATCTG